>JBBSIT010000715.1:0-2816 GCA_038231995.1 Acetobacterales bacterium
AGCTTGCCGCTGCGCGCCGGCCCGGTGGTGCCGCCGACCGGGCACTCCACGAACGCGCCGCCCACCTTGCGCACCGCGGCGGCGAGGTCCTGCTGCGATTGCGGGCGCACGGTCGTCATCTCGATGACCAGCTTGCCGGCCAGATCGGCCGAGAGAATGCCGTCCGCGCCGTGATAGACGGCATGCAGGGATTCATCGTCGAACAGCATCGAGACGAGCACATCCACTTGCCCGGCCAGCGCACGGGGCGTGTCCGCAATCGCGACCCCGAGCGCCTCCGCCTTGTCACGGCTGCGGTTCCATACGGCGATCTCCGCCCCCGTCTCCTGCAGACGCAACGCGATGGCCATCCCCATCTTGCCCAGTCCCGCGATGCCGATGCGAATTGGACGCTCCCCGCCGTTGCAGCCTATTGATCGATCATCCGGTAACATGAGAGGAGCGCCCATGGAAGGCGAGGCTGGACAGATCGGGCTGGGGATCATGGGAGGCGCCATGGCCCGCAACCTGCTCGCCGCGGGCTGGGCGGTGCACGGCTACGACCCCGACCCGGCGGCCGCTGCCGCCATGACCGAGGCCGGCGTCCGGATGCACCCCGACGCGGCAAGCCTGGCGCATGCGGCGCCTATCATCATGACCAGCCTGCCATCCGCGGCGGCGCTGCATGCGACCGCTTCCGCCATCGCCGCCTCCGGCGCCCCGCCCCGCACGGTCGTCGAGGCCAGCACGATGGCGATCGAGGACAAGCACCACTTCGCCGGCATCCTGAGCGCCGCCGGGCACACGCCGCTCGACTGCCCGATCAGCGGCACGGGCGCGCAGGCCCGGACGAAGGATTTGGTGGTCTATGCCAGCGGCGACACGGCGGCGATCAAGGCGCTCCGGCCGTTCTTCGCGGCGTTCACCCGCGCGGTGCACGACCTCGGCGAGTTCGGCAAGGGCAGCACGATGAAGTTCGTGGCGAACCTGCTGGTCGCCATCCACAACGTCGCCGCCGCCGAGGCCATGGTGCTCGGCATCAAGGCGGGCCTCGACCCGCACCGGATCGTGGAGCTCGTCAGCGCGGGCGTCGGCACGTCCCGCGTGTTCGAGCTGCGCGCGCCGATGATGGCGGACCAGAGCTACGAGGACGCCACGATGAAGGTGTCCGTCTGGCAGAAGGACATGGCCATCATCGGGAGCTTCGCGACCGCCCTCGGCGTGCCGACCCCGCTGCTGTCCGCCACCATCCCCCTCTACGCGAGCGCCATGGCGACCGGCCACGCGAGCCACGACACCGCCGCCGTGTGCGCGGTGCTGGAACGCATGGCGGGCGTGGAGCGATAGTGGGCCTGTCTGGTGGTGCGATTCAGCCAACGGATGGGAGTCATCCGTTGGCATCGCACCACTAGCCTCGGCTTGACACGTCCGGCCGATCCTATGACGGTCGAGGGCAATCAGCCGCCATGGAAGGCGGCGGACCAGGGAAACGTCCTAGAGGGGCACCATGAACGGCATCACGCGTCGCGGCACTCTCGCATCCGCCGGGGGGCTCGGCCTGCTGGCGTTGACCGGCGCCGCCCGCGCCCAACCGGCCAGCGGCGAGCCCATCCGGCTCGGCTTCCTCACGGTCAAGACCGGGCCGCTCGCGGCAGGCGGCATCCAGATGGAGCAGGGGATCACCCTGTACCTGAAGGAGCGCAAGAACATGCTCGGCGGCCGGCCGGTGACGCTGTTCGTCGCCGATACCGGCGGCGTGCCCGCCACGACGCGCACCAAGACCCAGGAGCTGGTGGAGCGCAACAACGTCTCCGCCATCATCGGTCCGCTCGCCGCCTTCGAGGCGCTGGCGATCGACGCCTACCTCAAGGAGAAGCAGATCCCCGACCTGTGCGTGGCGGCGGCGGAGGACATCACGCAGCGCAACCCAGACCCCTGGCTCGTCCGCTGCACCTCGTCGTCCGGGCAATGCGCGCATGCCATGGCGGACTATGCGGCCAAGGACCTCGGCTACAAGCGGATAGTGCTGATCGGCGACGACTTCGCCTACGGCCAGGAGCAGAACGCCGCCTTCCAGAACGTGTTCGAGCAGGCCGGCGGCAAGGTGGTGCAGAAGCTGTGGCCGCCGCTCAACGCGCCGGATTACGGCACCTTCATCGCGCAGATCCAGGATGCCGACGCGATATGGATGTCGTTCGCCGGGTCGAACGGGTTCCGCTTCTTCAAGCAGTACAAGGAATACGGCGGGAGCCTGCCGATCCTAGGCGGCATGACCGCCGTGGACGAGGCCCTGCTGCAGCAGATGGGCGACGACGCCATCGGCATGCTCTCGACATGCTTCTACTCCGCCCAGCTCGACAACCCCGCGAACAAGGCTTTCGTAGCCGGCATGCAGCGCGACTACAAGGTGGACCCCGGCTACTACGCCTCGGGCACCTACATCTCCGCGCAGGTGCTCGACGCGGCGCTGCAGTCCATCGGAGGCAAGATCGAGGACAAGGACGCGCTCATGAAGGCGCTCCGCACCGGCACGTTCCCCGATACGGTGCGGGGGCCCGTCAGCTTCGACCAGTTCGGCAACGCCATCGGCGACGTGTATATCCGCAAGGTCGAGAAGAAGGGGGGCAGGCTGGTCAACACCGTCACCAAGACCTACCCGCATGTCAGCCAATTCTGGACGTTCGACCAGGCTGCGTTCCTCAAGAACCCGGTCTATTCGCGCGACTGGTCGCCGGCCAACAGCCCGGCGAAGTAAGCCTTCCGTCCCGCCCCATGCAGTTCTGGCTGATCCAGACGCTGAACAGCGTGGCGCTGGGCGGCCTGCTGTTCCTGCTCTC
>JBBSIT010000716.1:0-2811 GCA_038231995.1 Acetobacterales bacterium
TGGAAATCAGCGTGGAAGAGTGACCCGGCTTTGGGGTGATCAGCGTGCAAACGGGACCCGCCTCAGGGCATGACCCACTCTCCTTCCGGTTGTGCGGAAGGAGCGGTAGCCGGGATGCTGACGATGGACACGGTGGGGCGGATCAGGCGCGCGTATTTCGTGAGCGGGACGCCGATCCGGGAGATCTCGCGGGCCTTGAAGGTCTCGCGCAAGGTGGTGCGCAAGACGATCCGCGACCCGGGGACGGAGTTCCGCTACGCCCGCCAGAGCCAGCCACGGCCGCGGCTCGGCTGCTTCGTTGCGCAGTTGGAGGCGCTGCTCGCAGAGAACGCCAAGCGGCCAGCGCGTGAGCGGTTGACCGCACGCCGGCTGCACGAGCTGCTCCAGGGCGAGGGCTACGCCGGGGCGTATGACAGCGTGCAGCGCCACGTGCGGGATTGGCGCCGCGACCACGGCAGGACGCAGGCCGTGTTCGTCCCGCTCTGGTTCGCGCCGGGCGAGGCATATCAGTTCGACTGGTCGCACGAGGTCGTGGTGCTGGGCGGCGTGACGCAGCAGGTCAAGGTTGCGCACGTGCGCCTGTGCCACAGCCGGATGTTCTATCTGCGCGCCTACCCGCGCGAGACCCAGGAGATGGTGTTCGACGCCCACGACCAAGCGTTCCGCTTCTTCGGGGGCGCGTGCCGGCGCGGCATCTACGACAACATGAAGACCGCGGTGGAGGCGGTGTTCGTCGGTCGTGAGCGGCGGTTCAACCGCCGCTTCCTGCAGCTGTGCGCGCACTACCTGGTCGAGCCCACGGCGTGCACGCCGCAGGCGGGTTGGGAGAAGGGCCAGGTCGAGAACCAGGTCGGCACGGCGCGCGAGCGGCTGTTCACGCCGCGGCTGCACTTCCCCGGCTACGCCGAGCTGAACGGCTGGCTCGAGGCGCGCTGCCTGGCGATGGCGCGCGCGAGCGGGCATCCGGAGGCGAAGGAGCGGACGATCTGGGACATGTTCGAGGCCGAGCGGCCGCTGCTGCTTGCGTGTCCCGGTCCCTTCGACGGCTTCCACGAGCGGACGGTGAGCGTGCAGAAGACCTGCCTCGTGCAGTTCGATCGCAACCGCTACAGCGTCGAGGCGCGTGCGGTCGGCCGAGCGGTGCAGCTGCACGCCTATGCCGAGCGCGTCGTCATCCGCCTGGACGGCGAGGTGGTGGCCGAGCACCCGCGCCAGTTCGGACGCGACCACGTCACCTACGACCCCTGGCACTACGTGCCGGTGCTGGCGCGCAAGCCCGGCGCACTGAGGAACGGTGCGCCGTTCCGGGACTGGCCGCTGCCGGCAGCGCTCGCGCAGGTGCGCCGGCGGCTGGCCGCCCACCCCGACGGCGACCGTCAGTTCGTGGGCATCCTCGGCGCGGTGCTGGCGGACGGGCTGGACGCGGTCGAGGCAGCCTGCGCCGAGGCGCTGGGCGCAGGCCTGTTCAGCCGCGACGTGGTGCTGAACGTGCTGGCACGCCGGCGCGAGCCCGTGTTGCCGATGACAGCGGGTCAGCCCCTGATCGGGCCGCGGTTGACGATCGAGCCGGTCGCTGACTGCGCCCGCTACGACGAGCTCAGGACGATGAGGGGCCACGATGGAGCGCCGTGAGATCCTGGAGATGATGGGGCAACTCAAGCTCGCCGGCATGCGGGCGGCCTACGACGAGGTCCTGGAGGAGGGCGTGCGCCGCAAGCAGCCCATCCCCTACGTCGTCGGCGCCCTGCTGCGGGCGCAGATCGCGGCCGCGCACGCGCGCTCGATCGCCTACCAGCTGGGCATGGCCAAGGTCCCCATGGCCAAGGCGCTCGCGCAGTTCGACTTCAGCGCCTCGCCGGTCAACGAGGGCCTGGTGCGTGAGCGGCACGAGGGGGGCTTCCTCGACCAGCAGCGCAACTTGGTCGTTGTCGGCGGGACCGGCACCGGCAAGACGCACCTCGCCGTGGCAATCGGCTCGCACTGCGTGCGCCAGGGCCGGCGGGTGCGCTTCTACAACACGGTCGACCTGGTCAACCGCCTGGATGCCGAGGCACGGGCCGGCAAGGCCGGGCGGCTGGCGGCAAGCCTGGTCCAGGTCGATCTCGTGATCCTGGATGAGCTCGGCTACCTACCATTCCCGCAGTCTGGCGGGCAGATGCTGTTTCATTTGCTGTCCAAGCTCTACGAGCGAACCTCGGTGATCGTGACCACCAACCTGATCTTTGCCGAGTGGCCGACGGTGTTCGGCGGCGACGCCAAGATGATCACTGCGCTGCTCGACCGCCTGACCCACCACTGCGACATCGTCGAAACCGGCAACGAAAGCTGGCGCAGCAAGACCCATACCTGAGCGCCGAGCACAACCTCCGGTAGGTGCTCCCGTCAGCACAGGCGGGTCCCTATTGGACGCTGAACCCGGGTCCCGTTTCCAAGCTGATTGACAGACGAGGCGCTTGGACGGGCAAATGCCGCGCTGGCCTTGGCGCGCGGCCTGATGCAGACGCTGGGGGAGATGGGCCTCATCGCACCCTCCCACATCTTGGACATGCAGGACGTATCAGCCTTGGTGCTGGAGGAGGTCATGAGTGACCCGCGCGCAACGCCTGACTTAGTTGTGCAGCTACGCGAGACGCGATTAACGACTGCAATGCTTGATGATCTGCCGCTATTCCAGGCCGCACGGGCTGCACGGCGTTCGTGAACCAAAGGATCAGCCGGCCTATGAGAGCGCGCATCTGGTTATGAGACGCTTGCGGCGCAGAGCCACACGACGCGGCACCATCCATCATCCCAGGGCGCCATCGCGCGGAA
>JBBSIT010000717.1:0-2802 GCA_038231995.1 Acetobacterales bacterium
GTCGGCGAGCTCGGGCAGCTCCGGCAGATGGGCGCGCGCCGCGTCGTCCAGCCCGAGCCTGCCGTCGCCCTCCAGCATCAGGATGGCGGCGCAGGTGAACTGCTTGCTCACGGAGGCGATGCGGAAGCGCGTCGCCGGGCCGATCGGCACGCCATGCTCGACGCTGGCGAGACCGGCATGGCGGTGCACCGCCAGCTCGCCACCCAGCACCACGCCGATCGTCATGCCGGGACCATCCGTGCCCGCCCACGGGGAGAACAGGCGATTTACGCGGCGCTCCAGCAGCATCATATCCAGGTTGGTCATGTCGGGACGCCTCCTCGCTCCCTTGGCTGCGGTCCGAAAATGGGACCAATCACGCTGCCGGGTCGGGGGCGGCCTCGGACCGCGTGAGCCAGCCCAGCAGGTTGCCCCAGAGCGGCGCGAAGCCGGGCCAAGCGAGCGCCGCGCCCGGCAGCCAATGCGGCCCGATGTCGGTCGTCCAGGCGAGCGTCCGCCCGGCGCCGTGCTCGCCCACCACCAGCAGCGGATGCCCGCCCTGGTCCGCCGGCGCCCGGGCCAGCACGGCAGCATTCGGCTTCGCCTCTACCTCGTTCAGCCCGAGCATCACGGGCCACTCCGCCGGCACCCCGGCGAGCAGCGCGTGGCCCGGCGCCGCCGTCTCGGCCTGGAAGCCCTCCGGCACCTCGATCCGGTCGTCCCATGGGTGGATGCGCACGGGCAGCGCGTCCTCGACCGCGGTGCCACGGAACCGCGCGCTGCCGTTGATGCCCTGGAAGCTGAGATAGCCGCCGACCATGCCGAGCCCGCCACCCGCGGCCACCCAGTCCCGCAGCAGGCGCAGCCGGTTCGGGAAGGGGCGGGAGTGCGTCCATACCTCGGGATGCAGCAGCAGCGTGTTTGCGCCGATGTCGCTGAGCAGCACCGCGTCCCACTCGGAGAGCGCCTGCATCGTAGAGGGGAAATCAGCCGCCGCCTCATGCGCCGGCATGTGCACAATGTCGAACGGCAGGTCCCGCAGGGCGGCGATGAACCCGTCCGCGCCGTGATGGAAGGTGACGGAGGCAAACCCGTCCCAGCCCTTCAGGTGCGTGGCAGCACTCACCCAGCTCTCGCCCGCCAGCAGGATGCGCTTGCGCATCAGCCCATCCTCGCGTCAGGCAGACGCCACGCCGCGTCGGGATACTGCGTCCAGCGCAGCCCGGCGGCGGAGGCCTGCAGGATGGCGTCGAAATGCAGGAACAGCATGGGAGCGTCCTCCGCGATCTGGCGCTGCGCCTCGTGATACAGCCGCACCCGCGCGGCCTGGTCGGGCGCCGACCGCGCCTCGTTCAGCAGGGACGTGACGCGCTCGCTGTCGTAGCCGGGAAAGTTGTTGGGGTCGCCCTTGGTGAAATAATTGAACATATTGCCGTCGGGGTCATAGCGCCCGCTCCACGGCGACATGCACACGTCGAAATCGCGCTGGCGCAGTACCGTGATGAGGCTCGTCGGGTCGATCTGCCGCACCTCGACGCGGAACCCGGCATCATTCGCCTGCGCCTGGGCGATCTGCGCGATGCGGACCATCTGCGGCGAGTTCGTGACGGTGATCGCCACCGGCACGGGTGCTGTGGCGTCCGCCTCGGCCAGCAGCGCCTTGGCCTGCGCCGGGTCGTAGCCCGGCGGCGCGAAGTTCTTATCGAACGCCCACGCCACCGCGGGCGATAGCGGCCTTCGCGCGACGCGGCCGGTGCCGAAATACACCACGCGCCGCACCACCTCCGGGTCCACCGCGGCCACGAAGGCGCGGCGCACCCGCACATCGTTGAACGGGGCGCGCGTGGTGTTCAGCGACCAGGCGTTGAAGCCCAGCCCCGGCATCTGCGCCACGCGCACGCTGGACTCGCGCGCGAGTGCCGTCACGGCCTGCGGCGGCACCGCATCGATCAGTTGCAGCGTGCCGCTGCGCAGGTTGGCGAGCCGCACGGTCTCGTCGGGGATAGGCCGGTACACCAGCCGGCCGAAGCCTTGCGGGGCGCCGCGCCAGTAGCCGGGAAAGGCCTCCAGCACGAGCTCGGCGTTCTTGGTCCAGCTCGCCAGCTTGTAGGCGCCGCAGCCGACCGCGCGGGTGGCGAAGTCGGCGCCCAGCGCGCGCACCGCGTCCATCGACACCATCATTCCGGCGCGGTTGGTCAGCACCAGCAGCAGCGGCGCGTAGGGCGCGCTCATCCGCAGCTCGACCGTGAGCGGCCCGGTCGCGACGACCTCCGCGAGCGGGCCGAACTCGGTGCGCCGGATGGAGCCGGTCGCCGGGTCGAGATAGCGCTCGATATTGGCCTTCACCGCCGCGGCATCGAGCTTCGTGCCGTCATGGAACGTCAACCCCTCGCGCAAGGTCAGCACATGGCGCAGCGGGTCGGGGCTCGCGTGCGTCGCCAGGCCCGGCGACACCGCACCGTCCGGCCCGGCGACCAGCAAAGTCTCGTGCAGGTTGTAGAGCACCTGGGTCTCGAAGAACGAGGCGGAGAACGCCGGGTCGAGCGTGACGGGGTCGGACACGACGCCGATCGTGAGCGTGCGCGGGCCTTGGGCGAGCACCCCGCCAGCGGCGAGCAGGGCAGGGGCGGCGAGCACGGCGCGGCGGGTCAGAGGCATGGGTAAGGCTCCTCAGGTGAAGGATCGGGGATCAAGGCCGTCGCGCAGCCCGTCGCCGAGCAGGTTGAAGCCGAGCACGACGGCAAACACGGCAAGGCCGGGAAACCAGGCCAGCCACGCCGCCTGGTCGAGGAAACCCACCGCGTCGCGCAGCATGTTGCCCCA
>JBBSIT010000718.1:0-2801 GCA_038231995.1 Acetobacterales bacterium
GACCCCCGGCGTCCCGCCCGGGCCGCCCCCGCGGCCGAGAGCGGCCCGCAGCTGGTCGGTGCGGCGACCGGGCGCCAGGCTCCACACGACCAGGGTGGGCGGCAGGCTTGCCAGGAGTGCGGCCTCGTCCAACGGCGCGTGAACGGCGTCCCGGGCGCGGGCATGCGCGAGTCGGAACTCCAGCAGCGGCGCCGTGCCCAGCGACGCGCCGGTGCGCGCCAGGCCGCTGCGGGCGGCGGTGAGGGCGCGGAGGCCGGGCCAGGTGGGCACGCCGGTCATGCGGCGGGCAGCAGCGCCTGGAACTGCGGCGGCAGGCCCGGCGGGCGCACGCGGCCGGCGCGGTCCAACAGGCCCTGCTTGGCCAGCCAGGCCTCGAACTCCGGCGCGGGACGGCGGCCCAGCAGGTCCCGCATGGCCAGCGCGTCGTGGAAGCTGGTGCTCTGATAGCCCAGCATGATGTCGTCCGCCCCCGGCACGCCCATCACGAACGTCACCCCCGCGGCCACCAGCAGCGCGAGCAGCGCGTCCATGTCGTCCTGGTCGGCCTCGGCATGGTTGGTGTAGCAGACGTCGCAGCCCATCGGCAGGCCGAGCAGCTTGCCGCAGAAATGGTCTTCCAGCCCGGCGCGGGTGATCTGCTTGCCGTCGTACAGGTATTCCGGCCCGATGAAGCCGACCACCGTGTTGACCAGCAGTGGGCGATAGCGCCGGGCGACGGCGTAGGCCCGGGCCTCCAGGGTCTGCTGGTCCACCCCGTGATGCGCGCCGGCGGACAGCGCGCTGCCCTGGCCCGTCTCGAAATACATCGCGTTCCGGCCCACCGTGCCGCGGTCCAGCGCCTGCACGGCGGCGTGCACCTCGTCCAGCAGCGCGAGGTCGATGCCGAAGCCGCGGTTGGCCGCCTCGGTCCCGGCGACCGATTGGAACACCAGGTCCACCGGCGAGCCGCGCCGCATCAAGTCGAGCGTGGTGGTGACATGCGCGAGCACGCAGCTCTGCGTCGGGATCGCGAGCTTCTGCCGCACTTCGTCCAGCAGGCACAGCAGGGCGTGGGTGCGGTCCGGGCTGTCGGTGGCCGGGTTGATGCCGATGCAGGCGTCGCCGGCGCCCAGCAGCAGGCCGTCGAGGATGCTCGCGGCGATGCCGCGCGGGTCGTCCGCGGGATGGTTGGGTTGCAACCGGGTCGAGAGGCGGCCCGGCAGGCCGATGGTGCCGCGGAACGCCGTCGTCACCTGCACGCGGCTCGCGACCAGCATCAGGTCCTGCAGCCGGCACAGCTTGCTGGCGGCCGCCGCCATCTCGGGCGTGAGGCCCGGCGACAGGGCGGCGAGCGCCTCCGGCGTCGCTGCGTCGGACAGCAGCCAGTCCCGCAAGCCGCCGACCGTCAGATGCCGCACCGGCGCGAAGGCCGCCGGGTCGTGCGTATCCTGGATCAGGCGGGTCACCTCGTCCGTCTCGTAGGGGACCACGGCCTCGGTCAGGAAGGTGGTCAGCGGCAGGTCCGCCAGCGCCATCTGGGCCGCGACCCGGCGGGCCTGCGTATCGGCGGCCAGCCCGGCGAGCTGGTCCCCGCTGCGCAGCGGCGTCGCGTGCGCCAGCAGGGCGGCCAGGCTGGGAAAGACGTGACGCTCGCCGGCGGCGGTCGCCCGATACACGGTCAGTCGAAGTGCAGGGCGCCGGTCAGGTCGCCGGCTTTCTCGCGCACGCCGGGCAGCGGCTCGAGCGCGAAGCGGCGGGTGATCAGCTTGAGGATCGAGGTCGTGTCGTAGCTGGTGCTGTCGATGTAGCCGCGCCGGGCGAAGGGGGAGATGATCAGCGTCGGGATGCGCGTGCCGGGTCCCCAACGGTCGCCCCAGCCGGGGCCGGAGGGCGGGGGGACATGGTCCCAGAAGCCGCCGTTCTCGTCATACGTGACGATGACCAGGGTGTTGTCCCACAGCGCGGCGTTGCTGCGCACCCGGTCCAGGATATCGGCGATGTGCGCGTCGCCGCGCAGCAGGTTGGTGTAGGACGGGTGCTGGTTCAGCAGCCCGCTGGGCTTGTAGAAGGCCACCGCCGGCAGGGTGCCTTTGTCGATATCGGCCAGCAGGTCCTCGCCGTCCTTCAGGTGCTCCTCCCGGTCGGCCGAGCCGGGGGCGAAGCGGGCGTAATAGTTGAACGGCTGGTGATGCGGCTGGAAGTTCTGCGCGCCGTCGGCGGACTTGTAGATCACCTTGCGCTGCTCGATGGGCAGGCGGGCGTCCTCCTGCGCGGCGCGCCAGGCGCCGGAATACCAGGCCCAGCTCACGCCCTTGTCGCTCAACGTGTCGCCGATGGTGCGCGCCGTCTGCAGCGGCAGGGGCGGTCCCAGCGCCTCGGAGCCGGCCGGGTCGGCGCGGGTCGGGTCCGCCTCGGGTGCGGGCGGGATGCCGCTGGGCTGGAAGAGGGGCTGGGTGGTGTTGACGGCGCGGAAATCCGGCGTCACCTGCCCGCCGCGCCGGTCCATCATCAGCTTCGGCGGCCCCACCGTGGCGGAGGGCGAGTCCGGCAGCTTGCGCAGCTTGCCCGCCTCATCCAGCTGGACGCGGATAGAGTCGGGCGCGCCGGGGAACTCCGGGGTGCAGGCGCAGATCAGCCATTGGTGATTGAGGAAGGAGCCGCCGAAGGCGCCCATGAAGAAGTTGTCGGCCAGCGTGTAGTCCTTCGCCCATTGCCACAGGCGCAGGTTGCTGCTGTCGAAATAGCCCATGGTCCAGCCGCCCACGGTGGACATGGCGGCGAACATGTCGTCGCGTCCGCCGTTGATCTGCTCGGCGTTGTGA
>JBBSIT010000719.1:0-2794 GCA_038231995.1 Acetobacterales bacterium
GCGATCCCCGTGGCGCGCGCCGATGCGCTGACCCCGCCATGCCCGGCGGCGCGCGCCTCAGCCGCCGCGATCAGCCGCCGCCCCCGCTCATTCAGGCTGCGACGAACCGCCGCATACCGTTCGCCAATCGCTGATGCATCGACCATCCGCAGAGCCTACGCAGTGATCAACTGCGCCGGAATCCCCTGTCCGAGCCGGCCCAGGCGCTCGGTCCCATCCGATTCAGGCATTGTTGGGCGTCGCCTAACGTTGGCGCCAGGGCAGCCCATCGGCTTTCCAGCCGGCGACGGTGCCGCGGTGCCCGTCGGAGTCGGGCGGCCCCTCGAAGCCGTCGGCGATGTTGTAGGCGTTGGGGAAGCCGGCCTCGATCGCGGCCTGGGCGGCTGCCAGGCTGCGCACGCCGCTGCGGCAGAGGAAGTAGATGCGGTGCTCCGGGGTGAACCCGGCCTCGTGCAGGTGATCGACGAAGCCCGCATCGACCTGCATGGACGGGAAACGCTGCCAGGGGATCAGCACGGGTTGCTTGCCGGCCTCGGCGAGGTCGGGCATCCCGACATAGGCCCACTCCGCATCGGTGCGCACATCCACCATCTGCGCGTTGGGGTCGGCGGTAATCGCGTCCCAGACCTGTTTCGGCGACACGTTCTCGACCATGCTGGGCTCCTGACGCTCTGGTGAAGGTTCCGCGATATGCCCGACAGCACGAATTTCCTCAACACCGCCGTGGCCGGGCTGGAGGGCGCCATCGGCCGCACGCCGCTGATCCGGCTGCGGCGCGCCAGCGAGGCGACCGGGTGCACCATCCTGGGCAAGGCGGAATTTATGAACCCGGGCGGCTCGGTCAAGGACCGCGCCGGGCTCGCCATCATCGAGGACGCCGAGCGGCGCGGGGTGCTCGCGCCCGGCGGCACCGTGGTGGAGGGCACGGCGGGCAACACCGGCATCGGGCTCACGCTGGTGGCCAATGCGCGCGGCTACCGCAGCGTGATCGTCATGCCGGAGACGCAGAGCCAGGAGAAGATCGACTTCCTGCGCATGATCGGCGCCGACCTGCGGCTGATCCCGGCGGCGCCGTATCGCGACCCCGGCAACTACGTGCACGTGTCGCGCCGGCTCGCGGAGGAGATGGGCGCGGTGTGGGCCAACCAGTTCGACAACCTGGCGAACCGCGAGGGGCACCGGGCGGGCACGGGCGAGGAGATCTGGAACGGCACGGAGGGGCGCGTGGACGCGTTCACCTGCGCGTGCGGCACCGGCGGCACGCTGGGCGGCGTGTCGCTCGCGCTCAAGGCGCACAAGCCCGGCGTGCGCATCGTGCTGGCGGACCCGGAGGGCAGCGCGCTGTACGGCTGGGTGAAGTCGGGCGACATGACGGTGCAGGGCAGCTCGATCACGGAGGGGATCGGCCAGAGCCGGGTGCCGGGCAACCTGGAGGGCGTCGCGATCGACGACGCCGTGCGCATCCCCGACGCGGAGGCGTTGGAGCAGGTGTTCGAGCTGCTGCGGCATGAGGGACTGTCGGTCGGCGGCTCGGCGGGGATCAATGTGGCGGCCGCGATCCGCGTGGCGCGGGATCTGGGGCCGGGGCACACCGTGGTGACGATCCTGTGCGACGGGGGCTCGCGCTACCAGTCCAAGCTGTTCAACCCGGCGTTCCTGCGCTCGAAGGGGCTGCCGGTGCCGGACTGGCTTAGCTGATCCACCGGGGAAGAAGCCCGACAAGATCGGCCCCAGTCTAATCCGCTGTGCCGGCAGACCCCGCGCGGCGCGTCCGGCGGCGCCGGGTCAGCATGCCCCACATGCGCTGCAGCCCGGCCCATTGCTGCTGCAGGTAGGTGCCGGTCGCCATCGCCTCCGGCCCCGAGGGGTCGCCGGTGGGCGCGTAGGCGCGGGAGAAGTCGGCGGTGCGGAACAGCATGTCCCACCAGGGCAGCACGGCGCCGTAATTGCAGCTCCGCTGCCCGGCGGCCAGCACGCCGTGATGCGCGCGGTGGAAGCGCGGCGAGATCAGCAGCCGCTCGCCTACCGTGCCGAAATGCAGCCGCGTGTTGGCGTGGGCCAGGCTCTCCAGCAGGCGCAGCACCAGCACGAGCAGCGGGAACTGCAGGGGCGGCACGCCGATCAGCAGGGCGACGGCGGTGAACCAGATGAAGCCGATGATGTCGTCGCCGAGGTGGTTCCGGTCGTCCGACCAGAAAGTCATCTGCCGCTGGGCATGGTGCAGCGAGTGCAGCGCCCACCACCAGGCGAAGCGGTGCGACAGCCGGTGCCGCCAGTATTCGGAGAAGTCGAGGATCGCCATGTAGAGCAGAAAGGTCAGCAGGTGCTGGCCGAGCAGCGCGGGGAACAGCCGCTCCAGGGTCGGCGGCACGTAGCCGTGGTCGGTGAGCCAGCCGTTCAATCCGGTCTGCAGCTGGTAGAACAGCACGAAGGTGACGAGCGGCAGCAGGCCGACGCGGGAGATGAGGGTGTAGAGCACATCGACCCACACCGCGCCCTGGTCCGGCCAGCGCTCGACGGGGCGCCAGCGCTCCAGCGGCAGGCAGATCGCGAAGGTGACGGCGACCTGGACGGCGCCATAGACGGCGAACAAGGCCCAGCCGAACGCGACCTCCTCCCACTGCATGGCGCCGAGCGCATACAGCAGCGGCAGCAGCGCGTGCTCGTGAATCCAGCCGGCGATGAGGCTGAACGGGTCGGGCACCGTCTATCTCGCGCTGCTGGTCAGGAACACGCCGTGCGGCGAGCGGCCGACCGGGATGGATTGCAGCTCGCCGGTGGCCGGGTCGAGCAC
>JBBSIT010000720.1:0-2793 GCA_038231995.1 Acetobacterales bacterium
CAGCAGGATGGTCTGATTCAGCTCGCCCTGGATGTGCAGCACCGTGTCGCCCAGCAGCAGCCGGGTCTGCTCGTCCAGCGCGCCGAACGGCTCATCCATCATCAGGATGTCCGGCGCGTAGGCCAGCGTCCGCGCGATGGCGGTGCGCTGGCGCATGCCGCCCGAGATCTCGTGCGGGAAACGCTTCTCGAACCCGTCAAGGCCGACCAGCCGGACGAAGTGCGCCGCGCGGTCCAGCCGCTCCGATTTAGGGAGCCTCTGCGCCTCCAGCGGGAGGGCGACGTTCTCGATAACGGTGCGCCAGGGAAAAGTGCTCTCCTCCTGGAACACCATGCCGATGCTGCGGTGCGTGACGCCCGGCTTCACCTCGGCGCCGTCCACCCGGATGCGGCCCTGCCAGCCGCCGACGAGGCCGCCGATCATGCCGAACAGCGTGCTCTTGCCGCAGCCGGACGGGCCGATGACCGAGACGAACTCGCCGCGCCGCACATCGAACGACACGCCGTCCACCGCCGTGAGCTCGCCCTCCGGCGTCGCGAACCGCTTGCTGGCCCCTTCCACCTCAAGCACGGGCGGCACGGCCGGCGCTGCCGCCGCTGGGTGCGCGAGCGGCGCTATGTCAGCCATCCGCCGCGGCCCCGCGGGTCAATGCGGCCTGCATGTCCGTCCCATACCCGGGCTCGACGCGCACATCGACCACGACCGGCTGGCCGGACAGCACGGCGTCCAACACCTTCGCCAGCGCTGCTTCGAGCCCGGCCGCGTCGTGCACCGGGCCGATGCCCACGCAGCCCTGCGCCCGCGCCATCCCCGCCAGGTCCACGTCCGGGCCACCGATTTGCTGGCCGATCCATTTGTTCGCCGGGTTGCGGCCCCGCATGTGCGCGACCCGCTCCTGATGGATCTCGTCGTTGTAGAAGCTGCGGTTGTTGGCGATCACGGCCAGCAACGGGATGCCGTAGCGCGCCGCCGTCCAGAACGCGGTGCACCCCATCAGGAAGTCGCCGTCGCCCAGCACGCCCACGGGCAGCCGCCCGCCCTCGCGCAGGGCCAGGGCGGCGCCCACCAGCATGCCCGGCCCCGACCCGATGCCGCCGCCGCCGTCGTAGCCCAGCACGGAGAGCGGGTCCTCCACCTCCCAGAAGCCGCCCGACCAGGACAGCGGAGAGCGGACGAGGCAGGTCGCATGCCCCGCCACGGCTCGGCGCAGCGCCGCCGCGAGGTCCGGCACGCGCAGCCGGCCCGTCGGGTGCGGAGCGGGGGTCGGCACGGGTTCCAGCCTGGGCAGCCAGGGCTCCAGCTGCCCGTCGCCCAGCTCCTGCAATAGACCTTCCACCGCGGCCTCCGGCGCGCACAGCAGCGCGTGGTCCACCGGTGGCAGGCCCTGGTGGTCCATGCTCCAGCCGTTATGCACGAGCTGGTCGAGCGACGCCTGCACGACCGTCGCGGCCTGCGCCCCGGCCGCGCCCAGCGTGCCCGCCAGGTCGATCCAGTCCAGGCTGAGGATCACGTCGGCTTGACGCAGCGCCGCGACGGCGGCCGGGCCGGGGAACATGCCGGCGTGGGCCGCGTGCAGGCGATGCGCGGTCGGGAACGCGGCGGCCGCCTTCAGGTCCGTGAGCACGGCGGCGCCCAGCCGCTCCGCCAGGCGCACGCGGTCGTCCCAGCCCTGCTGGTCCCGCGTCACCCGTCCAGCCAGGATGAGCGGCCGCCGGGCCATCCGTAGCGTCGCGGCGGCTGCGGCGAGCGCCGTCGCGTTCGGGGCGGGAGAGAGGGGCGCGCGGTAGCGGCCGACATCCGGCGGGGGCGCTGCCGGCGTCTCCTCCTCCTGCATCGCGGCATCCAGGTTGACGTAGACGGGTCCGCAGGGCTGCGTGGTGGCGATCAGGTTGGCGCGCAGCAGCGCCTCCACCGCGGCCGCGGCGCTCGCGGGCTGGTCGTCCCATTTCACGTAGTTGCGGACCAGCGCGCCTTGGTCGCGGGCCGTGTGAATCCAGTCGATCCAGGGCCGGCGCTTGGCCGCGTCCACGGGGCCGGTCGCGCCGATGACGAGGACCGGCACGCGGTCGCACCAGGCGTTGAAGATGGCCATGGCCCCGTGCATCAGGCCGACATTGCTGTGCACCGCCGCCGCCATCGGCCGGCCGGTCACCTTCGCCCAGCCATGCGCGATGGCGACCGCGTGCTCCTCGTGCAGGCACAGCAGCATGCGCGGGTCGCGGTTGCCCAGGTGGTTCACCAGGCTGTCGTGCAGGCCGCGGAAGCTGGCGCCGGGGTTCAGCGCGATGTAGGGGATCCCGAGCGCGCGGAGCGTGTCCGCCACCCGGTCGCTGCCGAACGTGCGGCCGGACTCGTCGCCCGGCTCCGGGCGCTCCACGGCGGCGGGGTCGTTCGCCCGCATCCCGTGCGGCAAATCCGGCACCGGCTCCTCCCCATGTTCGTTGGGACGACCCTAGCCTGGACTCGGCGGGAGCGGCCAACAGCAATTGCGTCTGTCAGCCTAACACCAACCGCCCTGTTGAGTGACCGCTTACCACCCACCCCTGCGATCGCTCCGCCGGTCCACGGCACCGCGCCAACGCCGGGCCTTGACATGCGCCCACGGTAAAGTTTCCCGTCCCGTTCCATGATCCCGCACCCTGCACCCGCCGAGCCACCCAACCCCGCCGATCAGGCGGCGGAGGACGCGCTGTACTATCGCCGGGTGCTGCACGAGCTGATCGACATGGGCGCGGACCTTGCCCGCGCCGTGCACGGCCAGGCCAAGGCCGACGACGCCGGGGTGGCGCCGGA
>JBBSIT010000721.1:0-2784 GCA_038231995.1 Acetobacterales bacterium
CGCCGCGCGGACTGCAGCGTGACCGCGGCCGTCAACCTGTCCGTCTCCTCCGCAGACTGGACCGCTACCGAGGCCGCCCGCAAGCTCGGCCCGACGATCATCGAGGTCGCACGCGCGGTCTCCGAGGCCAGCGAGTTCCGTCCCTGACGCCTGTTCGGGCGCCCCGGCATAATCCCTTGCGTTTCGGCTCGGTATCCATACAAGTTATCACAATGCGATAGGTCCTATCGGCCTGCCGCGTGGGAGGATATGCGATCGTGGCCTTGAACAGCATCGTCCCGGCGATCGCGGCATCGGTGGCGATGCTGGCCGCATGCCTCCCGACAGGCGCCCGGGCCCAGATCGGACCGTCGCAGTGGGACAAGATCAGCGGCTACGGCGAGCTGGTGTGCAGCGCTATGTCGTCCAACCCGCTCGGGTCGTGGAAGACCGGGCCGGGCCAGCACGAGGACTACGAGATCAACTTTCGCCGCCGCATCGCGCAGGATTTCAGCATTACGATGGGCAAGCCGATCGTGCCGCAATATCACGAGCTCACCTGGGGCACGGTCTTGGTGGACGCCAGCCTTGCCGTGCAGTCCGGACAGGCGGATGCGCTCGGCACGTCAATCCTGATCTGCCTGGATGTGACCCACCGGGTACCCACCGCGTTCGGCGACATCATCGTCCCCCGTCCCGCGCGTCCGCTGCCCTCCTCGACCGGCATGCGCGGGGACCGCGACCAGCGGTTCAATGGTTGGCTCAGCAAGTGGGCGACCGAGGCGCGGGCCACCGGCCTGAACCGGGAGCTGCTGATCGACGCGATGAAGAGCGGCGGATTGGACCCGGCCAAGCTCCCGCCCGGCGCGGCCTCCTGACCAGCCGCAGGCTCGCGACGTGATCAAGCTGCTGGAGCACGAGGGCAAGGCGATCCTCGAACGCTGCGGGATTCCGGTGCCCGCCGGTGCGCTGTACCGTGCCGTCCCGGCGGAGCTGGACGGCAGGCTGGTGGTCAAGGCGCAGGTGCTGGCCGGCGGCCGCGGCAAGGCAGGCGGCATCAGGTTTGCGGACAGCCGGGCCGAAGCGATCGAGCAGGCCCGCGCCCTGGCCGGCGCCGCCATCGGCGGCATCCGCGTCGACGACGTTTACATCGAGCGACGGCTGGATATCGCGCACGAATACTACGTCGCCGCACTGGTGGACCGGGATCTGGGCGTGCCCGTGCTGCTCGCCGCCACCGAGGGCGGAGTAGACATTGAGTCCGTGTCCGCCGACAGGATCATCCGCCAGCGCGTCGATCCGCTGATCGGCTTGCAGCCGTTCATGATCGAACGGCTCGTGCGCGGGATGGTGCTGGCCGACCAGCAGGCGGCGGCGTTCGGTCACATCGTTCGGCAGCTCTATGACGCGCTGCTTTCGCAGGACGCGGAGCTGATCGAGATCAACCCGCTGGTGCTGACCGCGGACGGCCGCTTCGTGGCGGCGGATGCCAAGGTCATGCTGGACGAGGATGCGGCCTTCCGTCACCCCGGCCGCCGGGCGGTGCCGGACGGGACCGCGTTCGAGCTGGAGTGCCGTGCCCTGGGCGTGATCGGGGTCGAGATCGGCGCGTCGGGCGGGGTGGCCGCCATCATGAACGGCGCCGGGCTGACGATGGCGACACTGGACGAGGGGGTGGCGCTGGGCGGCCGCGTATCGGGCGTGGTGGAACTGCACGGGGCGACCGCGAGTGGGCCGGACAAGATCATCGAGGTGATCGAATGCGTCCTGCGGCGGCTTGACCCCGCCGTGCTGATGCTGAACGTGCATTTCCAGTTCCGCAACCTGGAGACCATCGCCGAGGGGCTCGTGCTCGCCATGCAGCGGCTGCCGGCGTTGACTCGCGATCGCCTGATCGTGCGGCTGCGGGGCGAGAGGGAGGCGGAGGCCCGCGCGATCCTGGAGCGCGCGGGGTGCGGCATGCTGCGCGACTTCGGCCCCGCGTGCGTGCAGGCGGTGGACCGGGCCCGCATTTCCAACCCGTAGGCCGGCCTCACGGCGCGTGGACCCGCTCCGGCCCTCATTTCGCGCGGTCGCTCGGCGTGCCCGGATCGCGAGGGTGATCCCACTCCCGCCGAAGCCGCTCTAGCTGCTGCAAGGAACGCACGTGGCCATTCTCGTCGACGCCGACTCCCGCATCGTGATCCAGGGCATCACCGGTCCGACGGGGCGCAGCTACGCCGCCCGCATGGTCGCTGCCGGGACGCCGCTGGTGGCCGGCCTCTCCCCGGGCAAGGGCGGTCAGGACGTGGACGGCACTCCGGTGTTCGACACGGTCGAGGACGCGGTGGCGCAGACCGGGGCGAACGCGGCGCTCTGCGTCGTCCGCAGCTCGCTGGCGCTGGGCGCGGTGCTCGAAGCGGTGTCCGCCGGCATCGCCACCATCGTGCTGTACACCGAGGGCGTGCCGCTGCACGATGCCGTCCGCATGCGCGCCTATGCCCGTGGATCCGGGGCGCGCCTGCTGGGACCGAATTCGGCGGGCGTGATCAGCCCCGGCAAGGCGAACCTGGCGGACCTGAACGCCCTCAACGTCAAGCGCGGCCGCATCGGGATCGTCTCCAAAAGCGGCACGCTCACCTACGAGGTGATCGACGACCTCCAGGCGCTCGGCTTCGGCGAGAGCAGCGTCGTGTGCCTGGGGGGCGATCCGGTGCTGGGCACCTCCTATGCCGACGTGCTGCCGATGTTCGACGCCGACGAGGAGACCGATCTGGTGGTCCTGATCGGCGAGCCGGGCGGCCGGATGGAATACGACGCGATCGC
>JBBSIT010000722.1:0-2774 GCA_038231995.1 Acetobacterales bacterium
GACATCGATGGGGTTCACGCCGCTCGACGGCCTGGTCATGGGGCGGCGGCCAGGGCGCCTCGATCCCGGCGTTCTTCTGTATCTCATGACCGAGAAGGGCATGAGCGCCGAGGCTATCTCGAAGCTGCTCAACACGGGTTGCGGCCTGTTCGGAATTTCCGGTGTAAATCGGCGTGCAATTTTGACCCCCTGAGCTGGGGGATCGGCGTGCAATTTTGACCCCCCTTGGTGTGATGCTCGCAGACTGCCGGTCCTTGTCGCTGGACTGGTGGTTGGGGGATGAAGGGCGTGGACACGATTGCGCGGATTCGGCGCGAGTTCTTCATCCGCAAGCGGCCGATCAAGGAGATTGTCCGAGAGCTGCACGTGTCGCGCAACACGGTGCGGAAGGTAGTGCGGTCGGGAGCAACGGCGCTCAGCTACGAGCGTGAGGTGCAGCCGCTGCCAAAGCTCGGCCAGTGGCGCGCGGATCTCGATCGGCTTCTGCTGACCAACGCCGGCAAGGCGCACCGTGAACGGCTGACTTTGATGCGCATCTTCGAAGCGCTGCGCGGGCTTGGGTATGAGGGCGGCTACGACGCGGTGCGCCGCTACGCCTGCACCTGGCGGCGGGAGCACTCGGCGGTGACGGCAGATGCCTACGTGCCGCTCTCATTTGCGCCGGGCGAGGCCTACCAGTTCGACTGGAGCCACGAGGTCGTGCTGATCAACGGCGTGACCGTGAAGATCAAGGTGGCCCACGTCCGGCTCTGTCATTCCCGCATGCTGTTCGTGCGGGCCTATCCGCGCGAGAGCCAGGAGATGGTGTTCGACGCCCACGACCGGGCGTTTGCGTTCTTCAAAGGCGCCTGCCAGCGCGGCATCTACGACAACATGAAGACCGCGGTGGAGACGATCTTCGTCGGCCGCAAGCGCGCTTACAATCGCCGCTTCCTGCAGATGTGCAGTCACTACCTGGTCGACCCGGTCGCCTGCACGCCGGCGTCGGGATGGGAGAAGGGGCAGGTCGAGAACCAGGTCGGTGTGGTCCGGGAGCGCTTCTTCACGCCGCGCCTGCGGGTGAAGAGCTACGAGGAGCTCAACGCCTGGCTCCTCGATCAGGCGATCGCCTATGCCAAGGCGCATCCGCATCCCGAGTTCAGGGACCGGACGGTCTGGCAGGCCTTCGAGCAGGAACGGTCGAGCCTGGTACCCTATGCGGGCCGCTTCGATGGCTTCCATGCCGTCCCGGCTTCGGTGTCGAAGACCTGCCTGGTGCGCTTCGACAACAACAAATATTCTGTCGCCGCCAGTGCGATCGGGCGCCCCGTCGAGGTCCGCGCCTATGCCGAGCGGATCGAGATCCGCCAGGACGGTCGCGCTGTGGCGGATCATCCCCGCGTCTTCGGTCGCGATCAGACCGTGTTCGATCCCTGGCACTACGTGCCGGTGCTGGCCCGCAAGCCCGGGGCGCTCCGCAACGGTGCTCCGTTCAAGAACTGGGTGCTGCCAATCGGCCTTGACCGGGTCCGCCGCAGGCTCGCCGGCGTCGAGGACGGGGATCGTCAGATGGTCACCATTCTGACCGCCGTGCTCAGCGACGGCCTCGTGGCTGTCGAGGCCGCCTGCCTGGAGGCGCTGCGCGAGGGTGTTCACTCGGCCGACGTCATCCTCAACATCCTGGCCCGGCAGCGCGAGCTCACCACCACCGTCACCCTCGTCACGCCCGAGGCACTCCGGCTGCGGCATGAGCCGGAGGCTGACTGCGCCCGCTACGACAGTCTGAGGAGAGCCGTGTGATGGAACGACAGCAGATCCTCGCCACCATGGGCGAGCTGAAGCTCTATGGCATGAAGGCTGCCTTCGACGAGATCATCAAGACGGCCGTCAAGCGATCCCACGAACCGCAAACCATCGTCGGCGACCTGCTGCAGGCCGAGATCGCGGAGAAGCAGGCGCGCTCGGTCAAATACCAGATCACCATCGCCAAGCTGCCGCTCGCCAAGGACGTCGACGAGTTCACCTTCGCCAGTACCCCCATCAACGAAGCGCTGGTGCGCGACCTCGCTTCCGGCGAGTTCCTGGCTCATCAGCGTAACGTCGTCCTGGTCGGTGGCACCGGGACGGGTAAGACACATCTCGCCATCGCCATTGCACGCGCCTGCATTCGCGACGGCGCGCGCGGGCGCTTCTTCAACGTGGTCGACCTTGTGAACCGCCTCGAGGCTGAGGGCCGCGCCGGACGCCAGGGCCGCATGGCCGACACGCTCTCCCGAACCGACTTCGTGGTGCTCGACGAGCTCGGTTATCTGCCCTTCGCACATTCGGGCGGCCAGCTCCTCTTCCACCTGATCAGCCGCCTCTACGAGCAGACATCCGTGATCGTCACCACCAATCTCGCCTTCGGCGAATGGCCCAGCGTCTTCGCCGGTGACGCCAAGATGACCACCGCGCTCCTCGACCGACTGACCCATCACTGCGAAATCGTCGAGACCGGAAACGAGAGCTGGCGCTTCAAAAACCGCGCCTGAGCACAGACCGCCTCACGCCAACCGTCCCGTAGTCACCCCGGCTGCGCAACCCCGACCAGCTCCGCCGGGGCGACCACTGCCGTCCCGATCATTCCAAGGGGGTCAAGATTGGACGCCGATCGGGGGTCAATCTTCAACGCCGTTTGACAGTTGCGAGCTACCTCGTCAGCCGGATGGCGTCAGCGCCCAAATGCCGGGCAGCCGACGACCTCTTGATGGCCGTTGAGCTGCATCCTCTGCTGGGCCGAGCGCGCCTCGATCTCA
>JBBSIT010000723.1:0-2772 GCA_038231995.1 Acetobacterales bacterium
CATGGCTTTTGCCCGTGCCAGTGCCGCCCACCAAGATCAGGTTGTGTGCGGTTTGCATGAAGGCGGCACTTGCCAACTGCTGGATCTGGGCCTGCGGCAACGGCGTCTCCGCCGTATCCATCCGGCGAGGGCCGCGGATCAGGTTGATCGTTTTCGCTTGGTAGGTGGTTTGCGGGTCCATGTTTTGGCAAGTGCCGCGACATCGTTGGCAAGCGCCTCGACATCGACAGCATTGGGATCGAAGGTTTCGCCGATCCAATCCTTCATCCCGGCGTGGTTCTCGTGTGCTGGGTCGGCAAGTGCTTCCAGGAACGCATCATAGCCCCAGGGGCCACCGACGTCTTCGGGCGGACAGCGTCCGATGGCGTTGATCAGAACCGGATAGGCAAGGCCGGGCACCGCGTCGGTGATGCGCTCGACCTTGACCGTGTGCTCCCAGCCGTCGCCGAAGTCATAAAGATACTTGATCGTCTTGACGTCGTTACCCTCGAGCACGTCGATGAGGCGGGCTTTTCTGGCGTCGAGTGGACCCTCGCTGAAGTCGGGGGCCGGCATGCCCCAGCCGACGTCGCGGATCCTGATCTCGTAGAGATGGCTGTTGGTCCAGCCCATGGCCGCCTGCAGCACCAGGTGCAGACGATCGAGCCGGATCGCAAGCGGCACCTCGACCCGGCGCTGCACCGCAGGCTTGACGTCGTTGAGGGTGACTTTGAGGCGAGCGATACTGGTGGCGGTCATGCCGCCAGATTACGCCGCTCCCGCTCACGAACCCAGTTCCACGCCAGCAACTCGTGCAGCCGTGACGCGGGATGGTCGGCAATCCGGCGCAGGACGTCGGCGAGCCAAGCGCGCGGGTCGACGTCGTTCAGCTTGGCCGTGACGATGAGCGAATACATGGCCGCAGCCCGTTCGCCACCGCGATCACTTCCCGCGAACAACCATGCCTTGCGCCCGAGTGCTACGCCGCGCAGCGCACGCTCGGCGGCGTTGTTACTAAGGCAGATACGGCCGTCATGTAGGAACCGGCTGAAGGTGTCCCAGCGCTTCAGCATGTAGTCCATTGCTTTGCCGACCTCGGCGTGGCGCGACATCTTGGTGCGTGCCGTGCGCATCCAAGTCTCGAGCTCGGCCACGAGCGGCGCCACGTGCGTCTGGCGCAGGGCGAGGCGCTGCGCGGTTGGCAGGCCGTTGATGCTGCGCTCGACATCGAAGATGGCGTCGATCCGCCGCACGGCTTCGGCGGCAAGCGGCGCGCGCGCAAGCCTGGCCAGGTCGAACAGCTTGCGGCGCCCATGCGCCCAACACCCCGCTTCAGTCACCGGCCCGGGCTTGCGCCCTGGATGGTAGAGGTCGTTGAACCCGGCATAGGCATCAGCCTGCAGGATGCCGGCGTAGCCTGTCAGGTGCCTGTTCGGGTGCTCGCCCCTGCGGTCGCGCGAGTAGTAGAATATGGCAGCGGGCGGCTCTGGTCCGCCGAACGGCCGATCGTCGCGCACGTAGGTCCACAGGCGGCCGGTCGCCGTCTTGCCCTTTGCCAGCACAGGCACCGTGGTGTCGTCGCCGTGCACGCGATCAGCCGCCATCACGTGCGCCTGGATCAGCGCGCTCAGCGGCGCAAGCGTGGCTGTGCATGCGCCGACCCAGTCCGCCATGGTCGAGACGTCGATCTCGATCCCTTCGCGCGCATAGGTCTCGCTCTGCCGGTTCAGCGGCAAGTGCTGCCCAAACTTCGCCTCCAGGATCATCGCCAACAGCTCGGGCCCGGCGCGGCCACGCGCGATCGGGTGGAACGGCGCCGGCGGCTGCGTGATGCTCTCGCATGCCCGGCAGGTGAACCGTTCCCGCACGGTCTGGATCACCTTCCATTGCCGCGGGATCACCTCCAGCGTTTCCGTGACGTCCTCGCCGAGCTTGGCCAGCCTGCCTTTGCAGCACGGACACGCGGTTGGACCAGGCACGACCACGCGCTCGCGCGGCAGATGCGCCGGCAGCGGCCCGCGCACCGGCTTGCGGCGGGTCGTGCTGCGGGGAGGCAGTCCCTCCTTGCCAGGTTCGAGTGCCGCCTCATCCTCGGCGGCTGCGGCTTCCAGCTCCTCGAGCTGCAGCTCCAACTGATCCAGCAGTTTGCGGCCGCGCTCGGACGAGGCGCCGAAGCGGTCGTGCTTGAGCTTGGCAATCAGCAGCTTGAGATGCGCCACCATCGCCTCAGCGCCGGATGCGCGGGCCTCCGCCTCGCGGCGCGCCAGCCGCTCGGCCGCCAGAGCCGCCCGCAGCAGGGCAATGTCATCCGGGACAGGATCGGGGGCGGGCGTCACGCGGACGATTGAATCATACTTGCTGTCGGCTGTGTACCCCTTTGTGCGAGATGGTTAGGTCTTTGCGCAGGCTGACGCCCTCAGCCCGCCATCTCCGGCCGCCACGTCCGTTGCGGGTTCCTCCAGTCGATGCCTTCCAACAGCATCGACAGAGTGGCCGGGGTGAGCGAGACCACGCCATCCTTGGCCTGCGGCCACACGAACCGGCCCCGCTCCAGCCGTTTGGCATACAGCGACATGCCGGTGTCGTCGTGCCACAGGATCTTCACCAGATCGCCGCGACGACCCCTGAACACGTAAAGGTCGCCCGCATGCGGGTCGCGATTGAGGGCCTGCTGCACCTGCAACGCCAAACCGCCCATGCCGCGACGCATATCCGTGTGCCCGTTGGCCAGCCATACCCGAACGCCCGTGGGCATCGCGATCATCGCCGCACCGCCGTCATCACCCGGCGCAG
>JBBSIT010000724.1:0-2769 GCA_038231995.1 Acetobacterales bacterium
ACTTCGGCGAGTGCGGCAAGCAGAGCAGCAAATGGCACAGGGCGACCTCACGAAGCGGGAAGGTCGCCTTCATACAGCCGCTACGTCACCCCGCCGCCGCTCACGCCCAGGCCGCTACGGCAGAACTGAATGGCCCTGGCTGAATAGGTGCCATCCGTCATCTGGAACACACCGCTGACCGTGCTGCCGGCGCGGGCCGCAACGTTCTGGCAATTGCTCTCAATCACGCAGGTCGCGGCCAGGGCAGACGGGTTGACGCCCACGGTCTCCGCATTGACCGCCGCTGCATAGCCCCAGCTCCGGGACTGCATTGTGTCGAGCACGGCACTGCTCGCGCCGCTACCACTCCCAGCCGACGGGGTGCCGCTCGACGTCGAACCGGGTATAGTTGCCGGTGCCCCGCTCGGCATCGTGAATGCGGGCAAGCCCACCTCCTCAAAAGTAGGGATGGGCAGGAACGGCACACCGTCCTGGGTTTGCGGTATCACGTCAGCACACACCGGATTGCTCACCCCATACGCAGCAAGGCTTAAGGTGAGCAGCCCGACGGCACGGGAGATACGGCTCTGGATGGGCCAGGTTGACGCTCGTTCCACGCTTTCGGCCATGATCCGTAAACGCAGGCCGCTGCTGCCAAAGGCGGATGTTGGTGGCTGCATGGAACCTCCTGGATGCTGGAAAGTCCAGCATCGCCCTCGACGGCGCGAACGGCGCATCCCATCAGCAGCTCCACTACTGGCAGACGAACGACCGCACGTCCTGTCGGCACGTTCTGATGTCTCGCGTGAGCGGCACTTGCTCCGACGCTTGTATCCCCTGGTAGCGGCAGACCAGCGTCACGTCGGGTGCCGCTGTGAAGCGCCATGTATTGACCCATCCCCCTGGACCTTGGCGCGTGTTGTCTGGCGCGAGTGCCGCGTTGTCGCGCACGGGGCCTTCATAGAGCGTGCCACCACCGGACGGGCGCAGAGGATGCCCGCCCAGCGTGGACGGGCACTGCACGGCGGCATGAGCGACACTGGATGCGATCAACGCTAGGGCGACGAGCGCAGTCAGATCAGGACGCATGCGTGACGACATAGAAAGCGCTCCCTGTGTTGGCGGCGGTCCCGCTCACGCTCGACCACCGGATTGTCCTGTAAGAGGCCGGGCTGCCCGCCCATTGATCCAGAACCTGTATGCCTTGCGCGTTCTGGCCGAGGTAGATTGCGGCATGGCTGCTGCCGTCCGTCGCGTTCGCGTAGCGCCCGTTCGCATCGAAGGTCGCGATCGCCGTCCCGGGCTGAATCTGGGTGTTGCCCTGGACCTGCGCCGCCTGCGCCCACGTCCGCGTCAGGCCCACCGCCGGGTCGGCCATCTGAACTGAACCAGCGCCACGCACTGGCCGCTTCCGACGGCCTGCCCGACATACTGATCCCAGGCTGTCGCCACGCTGCCCCCGCCGAAACTGCCCGCCGGAGTGCCGCCGCTTCCCGGCGCTGGCATGTTCGTCCCCGTCGACGGCGTGCCGGTCGGCATCGTGAACGAGGGCAGACCAACCTCCTCATAAGTCGGGATCGGCAGGAACGGCACCCCGTTCATCGTCTCCGGGATCACGTCCGCAAGCGCGGGCATCGGCCCTGGTAGCGTGGTGATGAGAACTGCCAGTGGAATGCAACCTGATAGGGCGCAGCGTCGTCCGCGCCAGAACCTTCGAGGTGGCCCTTGATCGGGAGCGATTTCGCCGATGGCGGCGGGCGGGTTGGCGCGGTTCAAGGGTCGCATGGGGTTGGCTCGCTCTCGAAAACCTCAGCATGACCTTCTCTGGCGCGAACGGCGCATGCGGCGACGCAAGTGCTCGAACCCACTCCTCGCGCCCATGCACCGGATCCTCGTGCGCCGAGCCGGCCCAGCCAGGCTGGACGCAGCATCGTCCAAATCGGCACGCTCGGCATGCCTACGATGGCGCGATCAGCGCCTTCATGGGGCAGAACGCCTCCTTCGTCCGGGCGTCCAGCACGGGGGCGGCTTGGCACTGCCTGATCCGTTCCAGCGCGATCGCGCCCGCCGCTACGTCCGTGGCGTGCTGGTTGCCCCAAACATGCCCGCCCACGACGAGAGCGAGGCCCAATCCCGCGACCCCGGCGGCACGACCCCACTGGACTCGCTGGTTGTGGCTGCGCTCCCGGATCACCACCGCCTCGCCAATCGCCTTGACCAACTGCGGCGCGACCGTCTCCACGAACCGGCCGATCACCCTCTCATGCTGCACCTCCGTGCTTGCGAGTGCGACGCTCGCCTTGCCGATCACCTTGTTCGCAGCCTCGTTCGCGACCCGCAGCTTCTCCAGCTCGGTGGCGGACGCGACGCGCGCCTCCTGCGCCGACGCCTTCTGATCGGCAGTTGTCGCCTGCATGAGGCGACCGAGCCAGGTAAGCGTGCCGAGCAGCGCGGAGACGAACCGCCCCTCCAGATGGTCCGGCCGCACGCCCCACTCCCGGGCGGCAACTTCCAATTGCCGGACGACTTCTTCCAGCTCGCGCGCCGCCTTCGCCGCCTCCGTGTCCACCTGCGTTTGCACAGCCGGGTCAGCCATGTCGGCTTCCTCCCTTCGCGGTCCATAGTTCGTACGCGATCTCCCCGAGCGACACCGGCGGAACGGGCGTCGCGGGCATCCGCAAGCACGGCAGCCCGGCGCGTTCGATGCGCCCCGCCAGCTGCGACCGCCCATGACCGGGCAAGGTCGTGGGCGCTTCGAGCAGGATGACCTTGGCGTCGAGTTTGCGGGCC
>JBBSIT010000725.1:0-2768 GCA_038231995.1 Acetobacterales bacterium
CGATGTGGATCGGCGGCTGTTGCTCAAACGCGGCCTGAGCCTTGGGGCGCTGACCATGTTGGCTGGATGCGACATCAGCGACAGCGATGGGGTGCAGGGCGTCTTGCGGTCCATCAATCGCTGGAACGAGCGGGCGCAAGCGTGGCTGTTCAACGCCGGCCGGCTCGCCCCGACGTTTGGCGAAGCCGACTGGGCGCGCGACTTTCGCTACAACGCATTCTTCCCGAGAGAGCAAGCGCCAAAGATCGCCGTAGCCGGATACCGGCTGGAGCTTGCCGGGTTGGTGGGCGACAAGCGCCCTTGGAGCTACGACGCACTCACAGCCTTGCCGCAGGAAAGCCAGATCACGCAGCACATCTGCGTCGAGGGCTGGAACATGATCGGCAAGTGGAGCGGCCCCAGGCTGCGCACCTTCTTGGAGCGCATCGACGCTGATCTGACGGCCAAGTACGTGGGCTTCGTCTGCGGCGATGGCTACTACGAGAGCCTCGACATGCCGACCGCGCTACATCCGCAAACGATCATGGCGTTCGGGTACGGTGACGGGACGCTCGGGACCGCCTACGGCTTCCCGTTCAAGATACGCGTGCCGACGAAGCTGGGCTACAAACAGCCCAAGTGGGTCACGGCTCTGTATGTCACGAACCGGTATCCGGGCGGGTTCTGGAGCGATCGCGGGTATAACTGGTTTTCCGGCCTCTGAATCCTTACAGGGCCTGCGGATGCGGCACGACGTCACTTACTAGCATAGGGGCCCACCCTATGATACAACGTGCACATGACGCACACGGTCCGCGACAAAGCCAAGCTGCTGGCGCGCGTGCGTCGGATGAAGGGGCAGATCGAAGCCATCGAGCGCTCGCTGGAAACCGAGGCCGGCTGTGAGCAGGTGCTCCATCAAATTGCAGGCGTCCGCGGCGCCATGGCCGGGCTGATGGCCGAGGTGGTCGAGGACCACGTTCGCACCCATCTGGTGGACTCCGACAAGCATCCCGGTGCGCTCGACGCCGAGGCGGTCGCGCAACTGATGGACGTGGTACGGACCTATCTGAAATGAGGAGCTGACATGGACAGCGCCGTCGCACCCGCACCGATCGAGCCGTTTGGGCACGCCCACGTCTTCCTCGGAGCGGGTCACGAGCAGGCCGAGCGCCGCACCTGGGCGGTGATCGCCCTGTGCGCGGCGATGATGGTCGTCGAGATCGTCGGCGGCCTGCTTTTCGGCTCCATCGCCCTCGTCGCGGACGGGATGCACATGAGCACGCACGCCGGCGCGCTCCTGTTGGCGGCGCTGGCTTACCGATACGCCCGCCGTTACGCGCGGGACGCCCGCTTCAGTTTCGGCACGGGCAAGCTGGGCGACCTGGCCGGGTTCACCAGCGCCATCGTGCTCGCGATGATTGCCCTGCTGATCGGCTATGAGGCGATCAGCCGCCTGTTCGCACCCGTGCCCATCAGCTTCGCCGAAGCGATCCCGATCGCCGTGCTCGGTCTCGCGGTCAACGTCGCCAGTGCCTGGCTGCTGAGCGGCGGCCACCACCACGGACACGGGCACTCGCACACCCACGGGCACGAGCCTGATCACGAGGTGGACCACCGGGTCGAGACGCTCAATGCCGGCATCTGAGCCTTTACCAGATGTAGCCATCCCAAAATATGCGCTTGCACGCATATGCTGTTAAGCGTATATAATCGTCATGCCGTGGGACGTGCAGTTTCACCCTGAACTCGATATCGAGTTCACCGAATTGCCGGCCGCGGTGCAGGATGAGTTGCTCGCCCACACTGGCCTGCTCGCTCGGATCGGCCCCACTTTAGGCCGCCCCAGGGTGGACACGCTGAAGGAGAGCAAGATCGCCAACCTGAAAGAGCTGAGGTTCGACGCAGACGGCGGCGTCTGGCGTGTGGCGTTCGCGTTCGACGGCAACCGCATCGCCGTGCTGCTGGCGGCCAGCGACAAGGGCGGCAAAGCGCAGGGGCGGTTCTACAAGACCCTGATCGCTCTGGCCGAGCGGCGGTGGAAGACCTGGAGTTGATGGATGCCAAGGAGGGCGCGATGGGCGTTTCGCTGACGGAGATGCTGAACCGGCTGCCGGCCGAGCGGCGCCAGGCGGTGGAGGCGCGGACCCAGGAACTGGTGGCCGAGGAGATGACGCTGCGCGATCTCCGCAAGGCCATGGGGCAGACCCAGGTGGAACTGGCTGCCAGATTGGGGTTGAAACAGGAGAACGTCTCCCGCGTGGAGCAGCGCACCGACATGCTGCTGTCCACGCTGGACAGCTACTTGCGCGCGCTGGGGGGACGGCTCCGCTTGGTGGCTGAGTTTGAAGGGCGGCCGACCATCACGCTGACCGAAGTCAAGCTGGCCGGGCTCAGAGGCCTCGCGACAGAGACGGCGCCGCCTAAGACGACCAGGCGGAGGCGGGAAGCGGCGCATTCAGGGTGATATTGCGCATGGTCCTGGCAGCCTAGACGCCCACCAGCTGTCCCGGCACTCTCCGGCCCATGTGCAACCTCTACAGCATCACCAAGGGCCAGGCCGCCATCCGCGAGGCGACCCGGGCCATGGTGGACCGCACCGGCAACCTGCCGCCCCTGCCCGGCATCTTCCCCGACCAGATGGCGCCCGTGGTGCGCAGTGGGCCGAACGGCCGCGAGCTGGCGATGCTGCGCTGGGGCTTCCCCTCCCCACCCGGCGTGCCCGGCAACCGGCCAGTGACGAACATCCGCAACACGGCATCCAGTTTCTGGCGCGCCTGGATGAAGCC
>JBBSIT010000726.1:0-2761 GCA_038231995.1 Acetobacterales bacterium
AGCCGCATCCTGGCACCGGCCAGCAAAGCGCCGAAGCGCTGCCGCTGTGTGGTCCTCTCGTGTGATCGTCAGTGGCGCTCCCATTTAGCCCTCCCGCGCGAATCGCCGCAACCGCATCGGATCGAACATTCGGGGCGGTGGGAAGGCCTATGAGAGTCGGGCTCAGCGCGGATTGGTATTACTCCGCCGCCGTGGACAGCGCCGCCACCGGCGTCACCCGTGCCGCGCAGAACTTGAACTCCGGGATCTTGCCGAACGGGTCGAGCGCCGGGTTGGTCCGGCTCGATCGCGTCCAGCACGCCGGCGCGCCGCGTCATCGACCCGGTGTGCCAGTGCTCCAGCACCCGCCCGGTGGACAGCACCATCGGGAACTCGCTGTCCGGCACCTCGTCCGGCGGGGACACGGCCGCCGGCACGATGCGGGCGCGGCCGCTGCTGGTGGGGAAGCCCGCGTAGAAGATGATCTCGTGGCCGGGCATGTCGAGCCCGTCCACTGGGTAGGTCACGGCGCCCTCCCGCTCCAGCCGCTCCCACGTGATGTTGGCGAAGCTGGGCGTCGCCTCCGCCAGCTCGGCGAAGATGTCGGCCGGCCCGGCGTAGTCCCAGTCCAACCCGAGGCGGCGGGCCATCTCCTGGATGATCCACCAGTCCTGCCGGGCGTCGCCGGGCATAGGCACGACCGGACGCGCCATCTGCACGCGGCGGTCAGTGTTGGTGAAGGTGCCGGACTTCTCAGCGAACGCCGACGCGGGCAGCACGACATCGGCATGGAACGCCGTCTCGGTTAGGAACAGGTCCTGCACGACCAGGTGGTCGAGCTTCGCCAGCGCCTGGCGCGCGTGGTTCAGGTCAGGGTCCGACATCGCCGGGTTCTCGCCCTCGACATACATGCCGCGGACGATCCCGGCATGCACCGCGTCCATGATCTCGACGACGGTGAGGCCGGGCTCCGGGTTGAGCTTGGTGTCCCAGAACGCCTCGAATTTGGCGAACACGGCCGGGTCCGAGACGGGCTGGTAGTCCGGGAACACCATCGGGATCAGCCCGGCGTCGCTGGCGCCCTGCACGTTGTTCTGGCCACGCAGCGGGTGCAGCCCGGTGCCGGGCCGGCCGATCTGCCCGGTGATGAGCGCCAGCGCGATCAGGCAGCGCGCGTTGTCCGTGCCGTGCACGTGCTGGCTGATGCCCATGCCCCAGAAAATGATGGAGCTGCGCGCCGTGGCGTACATCCGCGCGACCTCGCGCAAGGTCTCCGCCGGGATGCCGCAGACCGGCGCCATGCGCTCGGGCGAGAAATCCTTGATCTTCTCGCGCAGCTCCTCGAAGCCCTCCACGTAGCCGGCGATGAACTGCCGGTCGGTCAGCCCCTCCTCGATGATAGTGTGCAGCATGGCGTTCAGCAGCGCCACGTCCGAGCCGGGCTTGAACGCGAGGTGCCGCTCGGCGTGGCGCGAGAGGGACTGCCGCCGCGGGTCGATCACGACCAGCTTGGCGCCGGCCTTCGCGGCCTGCTTGATGTAGGTGGCGGCGACCGGATGATTGACGGTCGGGTTGGCGCCGATCACCAGGATCACCTCCGCCTCCAGCGCCGCCTTGAAGGGTGCTGTGACGGCGCCGGAGTTCAGCCCCTCCATGAGTGCCGCGACGGAGGAGGCGTGGCAGAGCCGGGTGCAGTGGTCCACGTTGTTGGAGCCGAAGCCGGTGCGGACCAGCTTCTGGAACAGGTAGGCCTCCTCGTTCGACCCCTTGGCCGAGCCGAACCCGGCCAGCGCCCGGCCGCCATGCTCGTCGCGGATCGCGCGCAAGCCGCCCGCGGCGCGGTCCAGCGCCTCCTCCCAGCTCGCCTCGCGGAAATGGGTCCACGGGTTGGCCGGGTCCACCTGGTCGTTCGCGTCCTTGCCCACGCCGTCGAGCCGCACGAGCGGTTTCGTGAGCCGGTGCGGGTGCTGGATGTAGTCGAACCCGAAGCGCCCCTTGACGCAGAGGCGGTTGTTGTTCGCCGGGCCGTTGCGCCCCTCGGCGTAGAGGATGCGGTCCTCCTTGATCTGGTACTCCACCTGACAGCCCACGCCGCAATACGGGCATAGGCTGTTCACTTTGCGGTCCGGCCAGGCCACGCGCGTCTCGTTCTCGTTCAGGTACGCCGCCGGCATCAGCGCCCCGGTTGGGCAGGCCTGCACGCACTCGCCGCAGGCGACGCAGGTGCTCTGCCCCATGGGATCGTGGAAATCGAACACCGGCCGGCTGTCGGCGTTGCGATACGCCATGCCGATCACGTCGTTGACCTGCACCTCGCGGCAGGCGCGGACGCACAGGTTGCACTGGATGCAGGCATCCATGTTGACGCGCATCGCCGGGTGCGACGGGTCCGGCTTCCAGTGCTCGACCCGGCGACGCACCGCCGGCGGAAAACGACTCTCCGTCACGCCGGTGCGCTCGGCCCAGCCCCAGAACGCGGAGGTCGGGTCATGGCTGTCCGGCCGCGCCGGCTGATCGGCGACCAGCAGCTCCATCACCATGGCGCGGGCCTTCACCGCCCGCTCGCTCGCGGTCCGCACGCGCATGCCGACCGCGGGCAGGCGCTTGCAGGACGCCGCCAGCACGCGCTCGGCGTCGATCTCGACCATGCAGGCGCGGCAGTGGCCGTCGGGCCGGTAGCCAGGCTCGGGCCGGTAGCCAGGCTCGGGCCGGTGGCACAGATGCGGGATGCTGGTTCCGAGCCGGGTCGCCGCCGCCCAGATGGTCTCGCCGGGCCGGGCCG
>JBBSIT010000727.1:0-2757 GCA_038231995.1 Acetobacterales bacterium
AGGACTGACCGCCCAGCTCCCGCAAACCTTCACCGCCCTCGCGCGCTATGGCTCGGAACTGAGGAGACGCCTATGTCCGATAACCCGCTAGAGATGACGCCTGAGCGGCAGGGCCGCATCGACGCCCGCGCCACCCAGATGTGGGAGGCCGATGGCAGCCCTGCCGGCGGGCTCGACAAGTACCGCGAGCGCGCGGACGAGCTGCTTCGCATGGAGGACGCCGGCAACCCCGGCCAACTGCCCAACCCCATGACCCAGGACAAGCCGATCCCCGGCGTCACGGTCGACGAAGCGTCGATCCAGGACAACCTCGGCGAGTTCCCCGGCTCGTCGGGCAAGGCTGACCAGGGGGAGTTCCGCAACGCTCCCATGACGCGCGACGAGCTGCTGGACGAGGGCGACGAGGTAGGCGAACCCAATCCCGGCGGCGAGCCGGATCTCGACAAGCCTGCCTAATCCCCAGCGACCGGCGGCAGCATCACCCCCGCGCGCCGGTAATACGCTGCGGCGCCGGGGTGCCAGGGCAGCACCCTGTTTGCGTCCAAGTTCATCGCCCGCATCGCGGCTGCCGCGGGGAAGGTGCTCGCGATCTCGTCTGCGCCCTCGATCAGCGCCTGCGCGAGCCGGCCGGCCACGTCGTCCGGCACCGCCTCGTGCGCCACCACGAAGTTCCATACCGCGAGCGACGCGACCGGCGCGTCCTGCCCTGCATAGGTCAGCGCCGGAATCTCAAAGGGCGCGAAGTACGGGAACTTCGTGCGGAATGCTGCCGCTTCGTCCGGCTGGAAGCCGATTACCACAGCTTCCGCCCGGCGGGCGACATCGGCGAACGGCGGCGCAGGCAACCCGGCGCCATACCAGAACGCATCCACGTCGCCTCGCAGCACCGCGGTCCCGAGCTCGGCCGGCGTGCCGGTCACGACCTTTGCCCCACGCAGTCCGATCGCCTCCTGCAGCCCGGTGAAATACACCTCGCCCGGTCCGCCCGCCGGCCCCACGCCCACGCGCTTGCCATCGAGGCCGCGCAACGTCGTGATCCCAGACCGGCGCAGCGCGAGGACGGCGAACGGGGTCTCATACATCGGCGCCACCGCACGCATGCCCCGCAGGCGGCCGGCTGCGAACGGTCCGCGCCCGTGCCAGGCGTCCGCGCCCGGCCCCATGTTCAGCAGCGCGAACGGCACCTGCCCGGTGCTGACCAGCCGAGCGTTCTCGTTGCTGCCGGCAGTCTGCACGGGGTCGAGCTTGATCCCGACGCGCCGGTCCACGATGGGCGCCACCGCCTCCGCGAAGGCCAGGAAGGCGCTGCCCGGCCCGGCCGCCGCCAGCCGCATCGGCGCGCTTTGCGCCCGCGCCGCCGCCGCGAACGAAACCGCCATCACCAGCCCGCGCCGCGTGATCCGCACCATGCCCGCCCCCGTCCGTGCGCGCTCAGTATGGCGCGGCCGGCGGCGGCGGGCGAGGGGGCTTGCGCGCGGCGGCGCAGGCCGCATCGAACTCGGACAGGAAGCGCGAGCGGTCCGCCTTGGTCAGGGGCGCCGGGCCGCCGCCTCCCGCGCCGATCTCGCGCAGGTGCTGCGACACGGCGCGGCCGGCCAGCGCGTTGCCGATGTTGGCGTCGGTCCAGCGATGCCCGGTGGGCGACACCGCCTGCGCCCCCGCCGCCAGGCAGCGCGCGGCGAGCGGGATGTCGGCCGTCACGCACACGTCGCCGGGTCCGATGCGCTCGGCGATCCAGTCGTCTGCCGCATCCGGCGTGGTCGGCACCGTCACCATCTCGATGCCGGGCAGCCCGGGCGGGCGGATCGGGCGGGAGCCGTTGCTCACCACGAACGCCGCCAGGCCCAGCCGCCTCGCGACCCGGTAGCACTCCTCGCGCACGGGGCAGGCATCCGCGTCGATATACAGGGCGAGCATTGGAGTCCCTCCGTGTTCACGCTGAATATAGCGGCTGAGGCCCGACATGGGCGCCGAACCTGCCCCGCTGGTTTCTTGGGACGTCCACCCCGCGCTGACCGCAAGCCGCCTCGGCCAGCCTGGTCAGCGATGACGACTCTTGTCTCCACGCTTGATTAACGTTTCCGGGGCAGGATCGCTGGACGCAACCAGCACGGTTCCCCTCTTGAGCGCCACGTCACCGCCGATGACCGACCGGCACGACGCGTCCTTGCACAGGTCGCGACCCGGCGTCTGCGACGGAGCCTGCGAGGCAGCTGGGACGGCCGAGGCCGAGTTGCGGCGCGGCATCCGCATCCGCGACGAGGCGATCGGCAAGCTTCGGCAGGGCCTTTGCGTGTTCGACGGGGATCAGCGGCTGCTGTTGTTCAATCGCCGCTACGCGGAAATGTACGACCTCTCGCCCGGCAGCCTCCGCGTCGGCATGTCGTTCCGGGAGGTGGTGGACCTGCGCTACGCTGCCGGCACCGGGCCGGACATGCCGAAAGAGGAGTACGCGGCCTGGCGCGATCAGATCAAGGTCTCCGATCGCGTGGTCGAGACGGTAGTCGAGCTGCGCAACGGCGACGTGCACGAGATCCATCACGAGCCGACGCCGGGCGGCGGCTGGGTCGCGACGTTCGACGACATCACGGAGCGCCGGCGCAGCGAGCGGCGCATCCAGCACATGGCGCACCACGACGCGCTGACCGGCCTGCCGAACCGCGTCCTGTTCGCCGAGCGGCTGGAGCAGATGGTCGATCGCCTGCGCCGCAGCGACGAGTTGATGGCCGTGCTCTGCCTCGACCTCGATCACTTCAA
>JBBSIT010000728.1:0-2755 GCA_038231995.1 Acetobacterales bacterium
CCTCCATCTCCTCGTGGGCGCGCCCCCGGCGCGACAGGGCGAGCTCCACCTCAGGCGCAAGCATGGGGAACTTGCGGATGTCCTGCAGGTAGCGCGATAGATTCCCCTCAGGGGCAACATTAATGACGGCAGCAGCCATCGTGGGCTCCTCGCGTCTGAGTGACGGCGTTTCGCCCCCTTAACGGCGGCAAGCAGCAATCAGTTTCGACGGCATCTGGAATGGGCGCGGCCAAGATCATCACGTCCCGGCGACCACCCCGTAGCAGCGGCCGACCGGACCTAACCCATCACCGCACGCCCGCAGTGATCGTAGGGAGTTGATACAGGACTAATTTGGTCCTGTCAAGACTTTTCAACATCGTGGCCGTTATCCAGCGCGTCCACGAGCGCCTGCATGTCGGGTGGCAGCGTCGTGCTGAACGCCAGCTCCGCGCCGGTTCGTGGGTGCCGGAACCCCAGGCGCACGGCGTGCAGCGCCTGCCGGGGAAAGTCGAGCAGTGCCCGGCGGGTGGGCTCGGGCAGGCTTTTCGCCACGGCGGGGGTGCGCCGGAGATACACGGGGTCGCCCACCAAGGGATGCCCGCTTGCCGCGAGGTGAACGCGGATCTGGTGCGTCCTGCCGGTCGCGAGGCGGCACTCCAGCAGGCTCACCGCGGCGCCCCAGGCACGCGCCGTGCGATACCGGGTCAGCGCTGCCTTGCCGCCGCGCGTGACGATCGCCATCCGCTTGCGGTCCCGCGGGTCGCGCCCGATCGCGCCCTCGATGATGCCCGACGCGGGGCTGGGCATCCCCCAGGCGAGGGCGAGATAGGCGCGATCCAGGTCTCGCGCCGCGAAGTTCGCCGACAGGGCCGCCAGGGCCTGCTCCGTCTTGGCGACTACCATGAGCCCCGACGTGTCCTTGTCGAGGCGGTGGACGATGCCGGGCCGCCGCTCGCCGCCGATGCCGGGGAGCGTATCCCCGCAATGCGCGAGCAGGGCGTTGACCAGCGTTCCGTCCTGGTGACCCGGCGCGGGATGCACGACCAGGCCGGCCGGCTTGTCCAGCACGATCAGGTCGGTATCCTCGTACAGGATCGGGAACGGGATAGCCTGCGCCGCGGGCAGGGCTGGAATCGGAGCGGGCTGCTGCAGGGTGTAACGTGCCCCGACGCGGACCGGCTCGGCCGGGTCGCGGACGGGATGCCCGTCCCGCAGCACCGCCGCATCCTGCATGAGCGCCTTGACGCGCGACCGAGAGAGCGAGCCGATCGCGTCGGCGAGGAAGCGATCTGTCCGCTGGCCCCGTGTTTCCGGGCCGGCGACGACGTATATAGGCTCCGGCAGGGTCTCTGTCATAGGTGGGCAGTAGCCTGGATCGGTTCGGCAGGGGAGGGCGGATGCGAGCGCTGACAGTCGCTGTGGGCGCCATGGGCGCGCTGATTATCGGCGCCACCATCGTGCTGGTCGTGCTCGTGGTGCAACGGGCCGGCGGTTCGGGCGCCGTCCCTGTGTCGGCCATCCTGGACGAACCTGCAGGAACCCGCATCGCCGCAGCCACGGCATCATCGGACTGGATCATGCTGCATCTGCAGGGTGGCGGCTCGGATCGCGTCGTGGTCATGGATCCACGCAGCGGCCGGGTCCTCGCGCGCGTGGCGCTGGCCCGCTGATGGCGCATGGCAAACCTACGCTTCCGAGCAAGGCCTGCGCCGCGTGCGGCCGGCCGTTCACATGGCGCAAGAAGTGGAAGTTGGTCTGGGCGCAGGTCCGCTTCTGCTCGGACGCGTGCCGCACCGGGCGGAGGAGTCGTGCGATCGCACGTCCCAGGGGCAAGGCAGAGGCTTGAACTGCGGCGCGACCTGCCGTAAATGCTGTCGCCGGCCAACGTCCTGTTCGTCTAGAGGCCTAGGACACCGCCCTCTCACGGCGGTAACAGGGGTTCGAATCCCCTACGGGACGCCAGCTCACCACTTCGATCTCATCGCTATCTCGCTGCCGGCGCGCTGCGCCCCGGCGCGATGGCACCGTGCGGCTGGCCGGCCCTGTGATGGCCGCCGGAGAAGGCGACCTCGCGCTCCCGGACCCGGGTGCGTGAGGGCGCTCCCTTCGCAGCGGCGCTGCGCGGCTCTGCAAGCACAGGCTGCGGCGGGTCCTGAGCCATCGCGTCCTCGACCGTCCTGCGGGTTCGGGAGAGGACTATGACCAGGATGTAGAACGTCTCGAAATAAGCCATGCTCACCGCAGCCCCGGTCACGCAGTAGATCGTGAGGCTGATCTGAAGCATGCTGCCGAGGTCAGCGGCCCATTGCTGGCGCGGGTCCTGCCGGGCATAGCGCTTGAGCAGCCGGGCATTGCGGAGCGCTGTCCCGATCAGCAGCAGGAACAACGCGAGCCCGATGAACCCTAGGTCGCCGAGGACCTCGAAGTAGATGCTATGGGCTGCCCGCGCCCAATCGCCGGCCTGGACGGTCGGTATGAAGTCGAGCGCTCCAATGAAATCGCGGTAGTGCATCCAGACGCCATAGCGCTGGACGGCATGGAACCCGCCGCCCGTCAGCGGGTGGTCGAGGGCGATCAGCGTGCTGATCTTCCACGCAATCACGCGGCCCATGAACGAGCTGTCCTGGTTAGCGGTGTTGATGGTCTCGACGCGGGTGAACCAGCTATCGGGCGCGAGCGAGTAGACCAGCACCGCGCCGACGCCGATCAGGATGAAGCTGGCGAACTTTTGCTTGCTGTTCTTCAGGAACATAAGAGCGAAGACGATCAGGCC
>JBBSIT010000729.1:0-2754 GCA_038231995.1 Acetobacterales bacterium
AATCTGCGCGCCCTGCTGCAGGCCGGCGACCTCGTGCGGCGTCGTGCGGACCGCAATGGACATGTCGGCAAGCGCCGGGGGCACCGTCATGGCGAGCAGTCCTATCGCCAATGCGCGCGAGCGCAGCCTGGGTCCGTATGGCCGGGTCATGGATGCCTCCCGATCTCATTCCACATTCCCGGGGCCTCCGCGAATGCAGACGGCATCCTGCGCCGCTTGGGCTACCCAAGCAACGACCGGCCCGGCCGCCGGTTCGCGTCTCCGGCCGTCTCACGAAGGATTGGCCGTCCGAGGCTTGGCTCCCACAGTCCGAGTTCGGTAGTCTCTCCCTGATAAGTCGGGAGGGACGGCAATGTCGGTCCTGTTGAACGAGGCGGAGCTGGCAATGGGCAAGCAGAGCCCCGCCATCGCCGTTGTAGCGGAGTAGGGCCATGCCGGACACGCATCTGGCGGGCGTCAAGGCCCTTATGTCGGAGGCGGAGTGGCAGGCGCGGCTGGACTGCGCCGCGGTGTACCGCTTGCTGGCGATCTACGGCATGAGCGACCTGGTGTACAACCACGTCACCCTTCGAGTACCTGGCGAGGGCGAACGGCTGCCGATCAACCCGTTCGGCTGGCTGTACGAGGAGATCACGGCCTCGAGCCTGATCACCATCGATCTCGAGGGCGCAGTGCTGCTGAACCCGCATCCCGACGTGGGCATCAACTCGGCGGGCTACGTGATCCACAGCGCCATCCACGCAGTACGGCCGGATGCGGCCTGCGTCATTCATACGCATAGCCGGGCCGGGATGGCGGTGTCAGCCATGCGCTGCGGCCTGCTGCCGCTGACGCAGACGGCGATGCGCTGCATGCCGATCGCCTACCACGACTACGAGGGCCCGGCGGTGGACCTCGACGAACGCAGCCGGTTGCAGCGGGACCTGACGGATCGGCGGTTCATGGTGCTGCGCAACCACGGCCTGCTGACCACCGGCCCCAGCGCCGCCGAGGCGTTCAACGGCATGTACTGGCTCGAGATGGCCTGCCGTGCCCAGGTTGACGCCATGGCGGCGCGGGCAGAGCTGACCATGCCAGACGCGGGCACCGTGAATCACGCGGTGCATCAGTACCAGCCCGGGACCCGCCGCCCGTTCGGCGTGCTGGAATGGCCCGCCATGCTCCGCCTGCTGGATCGCCGCGACCCCAGCTGGCGCGATTAGCGTCTCTGCCTAACGCGGCTGCGTCACCTCAGTCGATGAGCGACTGGTAGACCAGGCCCCGGAAGGCGAACCTGTAATAGAGCCGCTGGCCCGGCGCCTGGATCAGCATGATCGGCACCAGCTTCTCCTTCGGATCGACCCAGAACGCGGTGCCCGCCGCCCCGCCCCAATTGAACTCGCCGACGCTGCCGGGATAGGCGGACATGCCGGGCTGGGTCCGCACCGCCACCGTCAACCCGAAGCCGCAGCCCGGACCCGGCGCGAAGTTCGGCCCTTGCGACAGCGCCGGGCCGAGATGGTCGGATGCCATGAACTCGACTGTCTTGCGCGACAGCAGCCGCACGCCGTTCCCCTCCCCGCCATTGGCGAGCATCAGCGCGAACCGCATGTAGTCGGACGCTGCGGACAGCAGCCCCTCCCCGCCGCCGAGGAAGATGCGCGGCTGGGTGACGTCGGTCAGTTGCGCGACCTTTCCGGTATCGGGATCGGGGCCCGGCTGCGCGACGCGGTCGAGCTTGTCCTTGGGCACGTTCCTTTACGCCATCGCCTTCGTAGGCAATCTGCCTGCGCCCAAAACCATCGACAGCGGGGATGCCGGGCCCCTCGTTCCGGCGTTGGCCATCGACATCCTGCTGCTCGGGCTCATTGCCATGCAGCACAGCGTCATGGCCCGGCCCGGGTTCAAGCGCTGGTGGACACGGTTCGTGCCGCAGCCGGTTGAGCGGACGACCTATGTGCTGTTCGCGAGCTTGGCGCTCGTGCTCCTCTTTTGGCAGTGGCGGCCGATCAAGGAGCCGGTTTGGTCGGTGACCCACCCTGCCGGCGTCGGCGCCTTGCAGGCTATCTTCTGGATCGGCTGGGCCACCGTGCTCGTCAGCACCTTCCTCATCAATCATTTCGAGCTCGTCGGCCTGCGCCAAGTCTATGCCCGGCTACGGGGCCGGACCCTGCCGCCGCCCGTGTTCAGGTCGCCTTTCCTCTACAAGCAGGTCCGGCATCCGATCTATCTCGGCTTTCTGCTCGCCTTCTGGGCGGCGCCGTCGATGACGGCAGGCCACCTGCTGTTCGCAGTCGCGACCACCGGCTATGTCCTGATCGGAATCCACCTCGAGGAACGCGACTTGGTCGAATTGTTCGGCGACCAATACCGTCGCTATCGCGAGCAGGTATCGATGCTCATTCCGCTGATAGGCCGGAAATCCGCTGCAGGGTCTGAACAGCCTACGCCACACATGAGCCAAGGCCATATCAGTCCTGAATCGGAGTGCAGTGCGATGCGCAGGCCGGCGAAGGCAGCTTGACGCTCCGCAGGGCACCGTATGGTATCATACGTACAGGCGGGATGGGGCCGGTGCGCGCTGGCATCCGGGGCCGCGCCAGGGCCGGCAAAGCACAGCAGGAGTGAAACCGTGAACCTCAAGACTCCCCTCATTTTCAGATAGCACCGAACATCTCTGCGAAAACCGGTTGCCCGGCCAGCATCTGGCCGAACTGTTTGACGAGCGGCCGCAATCGGATGGTGGGCATGTTGGGGATCAGTTCGTAGAGCATG
>JBBSIT010000730.1:0-2748 GCA_038231995.1 Acetobacterales bacterium
CCTATTGATAGAACGTCGAGGTTCCGAGGAAGCAAGATGACACTGGCCAGCATCCGATCCGCCATCCAGGCCCGCAAGCCCGGCCACACCCTGTCGGCGGCGCTCTACGCCAGCCAGGAAGCGTTCGAGCTCGATCTCGACCTCATCTTCGGCCGGCACTGGATCTTCGTCGCCGTCGAGCCGGAGCTGCCCGAGCCCGGCGATTACGTGCGCGTCACCGTCGGCCGGCACTCCGTCATCCTCGTGCGCGATGACGACATTGGGGTGCGCGCCTTCCACAACGTCTGCCGGCACCGCGGCTCCCGCCTCGTGCTGGAAGAGCGCGGCGTCGTCGGCAACCTGGTCTGCCCCTACCACCAATGGACCTACGACCTGACGGGCAAGCTGATCCACGCGGAGTCGATGCCGGACTGCCTCGACCGGGCGGCGCTGGGGCTGAAGCCGGTCCACCTGCGCAGCCTCGCCGGCCTGCTGTTCATCTGCCTGGCCGAGACCCCGCCCGACGACTTCGACGACATGGCGGCGACCTTGGAGCCCTACCTCGCGCAGCACGACCTGCGCGGCTGCAAGGTCGCCAAGCAGATCGACATCGTCGAGGACGGCAACTGGAAGCTCACGATGGAGAACAACCGGGAGTGCTACCACTGCGGCGGCCACCCCGAGCTGCTGCGCTCCCTGTTCCACTTCTTCGGCTACGCCGCCAACGACGTCATTCCGGCGATGCAGGAGGACTACGAGCGCTTCCAGCGCACCCACGCCGGCTTCGTCGCCATGTGGGAGGCGCAGGGCCTGCCCTGGCGCGCCGTCGAGGACCTCGACGGCCGGGCCACCGGATTCCGCACCGAGCGCCTGGCGCTGGACGGCCCCGGCGAGTCCTACACGCTCGATGCCCGCGCGGCCTGCCGGCGCCTCATCAACGGGTTCCAGTCGCCGCGGATGGGCGCGCTGCACCTGCACACCCAGCCGAACTCGTGGCACCACTTCCTCGGCGACCACGCCGTGACGTTCTCCGTCATTCCCCTGGGGCCGGACCGCACCCTGGTCCGCACCACCTGGCTCGTGCACAAGGATGCGGTCGAGGACCAGGACTACGACCTCGACAATCTCACCCACGTGTGGCGCGCGACCAACGAGCAGGACGGCGCCTTCGTCGGCTACGCCCACGCCGGGCTGCTCAGCCCGGCCTACGAGCCTGGCCCCTACGCGCCGGCGGAATACATGGTCGATAAGTTCTGCACCTGGTACATCGAGCGCATGGCACTCCACACGGGAGCCTGACTTCGCCAGTATTGCCGTTTTCGGCGTATTAGGGACGCGTCGATGCGCATGATCCTCGCAGGCCTGCTGGCGCTGCTCGCCACGGCGCCCGCCGCCGCGGCCGAGATCAAGCTGCTGACCACGGGCGCCTTCAAGTCGGTCGCACTCGCGCTCATCCCGCGCTTCGAGGCGGAGACCGGCCACACGGTCGTCGTCGAGAACGACACCGCCGGAGGCTTGGTCCGCCGAATCGGCGAGGGCGCTGCGTTCGACGTCGTCGTCCTGACGCCGGGCGCGATCCGCGACCTCGCGGCGCAGGGCAAGGTCGCCGGCGCTCCCGTCGATCTCGCCAGGGTCGGCATCGGCGTCGCGGTCAAGGCGGGCGCGCCCCGCCCCGACATCGGCAGCGTCGAGGCGTTCAAGCGGATGCTGCTCGATGCACGATCGGTCGCCTATATCGACCCCCGGGCCGGCGGCTCCAGCGGCGTCTACCTGGCGCAACTGTTCCAGCGCCTCGGCGTCGCCGAGCAGGTCCAGGGCAAGGCGGTGCTCGTGCCCGGCGGCCTCGTCGCGGAGCGGGTTTTCAACGGCGACGCGCAGATCGGCATCCACCAGATCAGCGAGCTGCTGGCCGTTAGCGTCGCCGAGTTCGTCGGGCCGCTGCCGGCAGAGATCCAGAACTACACGGGCTATGCCGGCGGCGTCGGCGCGAGCGCCCGGGAGCCCGCGGCGGCGCGCGCCCTGTTGGCGACCTTCTCAGGCCCGGCCGCCGCCACCGTCCTGCGGGACAAAGGCATGCTGCCGCCGGAGCTACGAGCCCAGTAACTGCCCGCCATCGACGACGATGCTCTGCCCGGTGACCCACCGCGCGCGCGGCGAGGCCAGGAACAGCACGACCTCGGCGACCTCCTCCGGGCTGCCCATGCGTCCGAACGGGATCGAGGCGAGCGTCTGGTTGTACAGATCGAGGTTCTCGGTCCGGCGCCGCTCCCAGCTCCCGCCGGGGAACTCGATCGACCCGGGCGCCACGCAGTTCACCCGCAGGTCGCGCTCGGACAGGATGAGCGCCTGGCTGGCGGTGTAGTGCATCACCGCCGCCTTGACGGCCCCGTACGGCGCGGACCGCTTGGTCGCCCGCAGCGCCGAGATGGACGAGACGTTCACGATGCAGCCGCCCTCCGCCCGCTCCAGGAAGGGCTGCGCCGCGTGGCTGGCGCGGACCACTGCCATCAGGTCCACCGCGACGGAGGCGGCCCATCCGGCTTCGTCGTCCGCCATGCCGAAGCCGGACCCGTTGTTCACCAGAACGTCGATCCCGCCGAGCGCCGCGGCGGCCTCCGGCACGAAGCGCGCGATGGCCGCCGGGTCGGCCAGGTCGGCGCTGGCCGCGTGCGCCGCCACGCCGGCGGCCTCGATCTCCCGGCGCGTCGTCTCCAGCGCCTCGGCGCCGCGGGCGCAGATCGCCACCGCGGCGCCCGCGCGCGCAAACGC
>JBBSIT010000731.1:0-2746 GCA_038231995.1 Acetobacterales bacterium
TCCCACTCTCTCCGCCAGCAAGTCTTTGCTCTTGCAGTATCTTTGCGTTCTCCGTCCCTGCCGCGGTTTCCTTCCGCGTTGTCCGCGGGTTAGGAGGGGCTGCCGCCCCTGCAGAATGACGTGGACGATCTCGGGGCTGAGGAACGAGAGCCGGAAGGTGCGCGCAAAGTAGGACGGATGGAGGCCGACTTCGGCGGCCAGCACCCGCATGCCCTTGCCCTGGCCTGCCATCACCATCTCGCGGAACTGATGCGCCTGCGCCAGCAAGCGAAGCAAGCTGCGGTCGGGCTCACGATGGACAGTCGCGGCCGTGTCGACCAGCAGTTTGGTGTCCATCCCCGTGCGCTTGATCTTGGCAGGAACCGAGAGGACGGTCGTTGCCCCGTCCGTCGAGACGACGCTGAACTCCGCCCTCGGCGTTCCGGCGCGTAGCAGCGGCGCGATTCGGACTTCGATCTCGACGGTATCGGGGCAGACCGTGATCCGGGCGACGAGGGCATGGAGCATGGCCCGGCGCTTTGCCGCCAGAAGCGATGACCAGCGCCGACCCAACTCGGTCGCAGCGGTCAGCAATACGTTCAGCCTGGGCGAAACGGCCCCAGCGGTCTGAGCGAGGTCGTAGATCGCGGTCTGGTCTTGCAGCAGCGCGCAAACTCGGTTCTCGACGATGCCCTCGAGATCGGCTGCGGGAACCCGGCGCGCGTCCGCCGGTGCCGTCGATCGGCTTTGCTTGATCAAGCTTTGGCTGACGTAATAGCGGTAGCGCGTCCCTTTCTTGTTGGCGTGGGTCGGCGACATGCGCTCGCCCGTCCCGTCGAAAACCAGGCCGGTCAGCAGGCTGGGTGCAGTCACGTCGACGCCGTGATCGCGGCCAACCCGATTCTCGACCAGGCAAGACTGCACGTGTTCCCACAGCTCCAACCCGACGATCGCTTCGTGCTGCCCGGGGTAGGCGCTGCCTTTGTGGGTGATCTCGCCCCGGTAGAGGCGGTTCTGCAGCATGTGGTAGAGCGCGCCGCGCCCAAGCGGACCGCCGCCGGCCCGTCGTCCAGACCGCGCCTTGCTCAGGATGCCGGCTTCGTCCAGTTCCTCTTTCAGCGCACGGACGGATTTCAGCTCTGTGTAGCGCTGGAAGATGTGCCGGACCGTCTCGGCTTCCGTCGCGTTGACGACCAGCTTGCGGTCGGCGACGTCGTAGCCCAGTGCCGGGTATCCACCCATCCACATGCCGTTCCGCTTGGAGGCGGCGATCTTGTCGCGAATGCGCTCGCCGGTGACCTCCCGCTCGAATTGGGCAAAAAACAGCAGCATGTTGAGCGTTAGTCGGCCCATCGATGACGTCGTGTTGAACTGCTGGGTGACGGAGACGAACGCGACGCCGCTCGCGTCGAAGATGTCGACGATCTTGGCGAAGTCCGCCAACGACCGCGTCAGCCGGTCCACCTTGTAGACCACCACGGTATCCACCTGCTTGGCCGCGATGTCGGCGAGCAGGCGCTGCAGCGCCGGCCGCTCGAGCGTGCCGCCCGAGACACCGCCGTCGTCATACATCGCCGGCAATGCGATCCAGCCGGCCTGCTTCTGGCTGAGGATGAACGCCTCGCACGCCTCGCGTTGCGCGTCGAGGCTGTTGAACTCCTGCTCCAGCCCCTCTTCACTCGACTTGCGGGTGTAGATCGCACAGCGGTGGACCGACCTTGGCGCAGCACCCGACCCGCCGTTTGGAGTAGCCCGCTTACGCGTCGGCCCCCTCCACCGCAATGCCAGCTCGCCCCGCCCCGCCGGCTCGGTCGAGACCGAAAAACCGGGGCCCCGACCACCGCGTGCCGGTCATCTCGCGCGCAATCACCGACAGCGACTTCCAGGTCCGATCCCGCCATACGAACCCGTCCTCGATGACAAGCACCTCGTGCATCTCGCCGCCCCGTTCCCGCACCAGTCGGGCGCCAGGTTTGATGCTTACCCGGCGTGCCTTGGGCAGATCCGCGCCCCCGATCAGCACGTCGGCCAGGTCAGCGAGCTCACGCGCGGCGCCGGCCGAGAGGCCGCCGCCCGCCTGGGCCTGCAGCTTCCATGCCACCGCGAGTTGCAGCATGTCCCGACTCAGCTTCTTGGGCGGATGCGTCCGGTAGAGCCGGCGCCACTCGGCCTGCAGCGCGGCGATGCCCATCTGCTCGAGCGCTTGCAGCTCGGCCGGAAGCTCTGGCCCTTTCTGCAAACGGAACCGACCGTCACGCTTCCCCCGCGCATGGCGATCATCGAGCGTCATCACGCAACACCCTGACGCTGAGTTGGTAGGCGCGGCTGCCCCCGTCTCCTCCCTCAATCACCTGCATGGTTAAGCCGCGGGTTCGAAGCCGGCTCAACGCACCGAGCACGGAATGCCGCTGCCAACCAGTTTGCGCCGCCAACTCGTCGGCGCTCGCACCGCCTTTCGTCGCAAGGAGGTCGATGATGACACCGAGCTTGCCGCCGGGTCGCGGCAAGGCGGCGGACTGCTTGGGAAGCACCGGCGCGCGGAATGTTCGTTGCGAGTTCTGGCCGTCGGTCGAGACACGCGAAAACCCCAGATCAGGGCCAGCATTATGCCGCGGACTTGTGCAACGAAAAGGATCAACGATTTCAGAGGTGGGTTCATTGTTGCGTAAGTTCTGACTTATGACGAGATCGGCACAAACAGGACAACGGCCGGTAACGCCTCCCGCGTCGAGCAAGGCATATGCTACAGACGCCTCGGCCAGCGGCA
>JBBSIT010000732.1:0-2743 GCA_038231995.1 Acetobacterales bacterium
CAGCGGAAATCGCAGAAACGCCCTAGGAAGCCCGTAGACGGCCCGTTCTGAAACCACGGCCGCACAGGGAGACCGAAAAACCGCTACAGGGCGCCCAGCGGGCAGCGTAGGGCGTTCTAGGGCATGTTCAGCCTCGCCCTTCACCGCCAGACGGCCGCGCGCGCGCGGTTCGGCGGTCATGGCGGCTTCCCTGTCGCAGCCACCATCGCCTCTGGCGTGAACGCTTCGGGGCAAAGGCGCTCGATGTCGCCGCATATCGTCGCCTCCCGATCGAAAAGCATGTCTATTCCGTGATCCCACTCACCTTCGCCCGGCGCTGTCACTCGGACATGCTTTAGGATGCGGGCCAGCGCCAAGGCGGAGGTTTCAATCTGATGCAGGTGCCCAAGTTCGCGCTCGACTTCCATTACGGCCGAACGCATTGCCTCGGTCGTGCGGAACACCTGGCAGTCGTCCTCGCAGAGTTCGATCAGATCGCGCCATGCCTGAAGTTGTTCAACAGTGCGCCAGCTCACGGTGCGGACTCCTCAGCCATCGAGCAGCCGATCTGCTGCTCGATGGCCATTGTCCCGGCCGACGTGCGGACCCAGCAGATCGGCTTCTGATCGTCCATGGGCCGGACCCATCCGAGGGCCTGTAGCCTGAGCAGATCGACGCGCATGAGCTGGCTGCGCCTGCGCTTGCTTGATCCGGCGCCGACCCGCGACGCAACGTGACCTGTGTCGAATCCGCCATCCTCTTTCAGCGCTGCGAGGATGCGGCGGTAGTGTTCATCTGCTCGCCCGCTCATGGCGCTTCGCCCTCCGCGCCGAGCCAGAAGGTAACAGAGCGCGGCGCCGGGCTGTCCAACAACTGCCACACGGTTTCAAGCGCCTGCGTGATCGAAGCGCGGTAGATGCTGTTCGCGCTGAGAAGCCGACTGTCTGCGAAGTCCGCTAGGAGCTGCAGCGCCCCACGCTCCTGCGACGTGAACAGCATGCGATCCCCCTTCACCGGCCCGCCCTTGGCCGCTACGTCCGCCAGCCACTGGGCGCGGGTAGGGTTCACGCCTCCCCAGGTTGGCTTGTCATGTCCGGACATCACCGCATCCTCGCCAGGTCACGGCAGAGCGGTAGAATGACCTCCCGCGCCAGTCGAACTCGATGCGCATCGTCTTGATAGCTTATCCGAAAGACCGAGCGTCGGATGTGTCGTACAGCTTCCAACACCCATTGCCTGTTGCTCAGTGATTCGTCCTGCACGGAACGCAGTGCATCAATCGCGATTTGCTTGGCAGCGCTCCATTCTGACGGATTGGTTGCCGCACCACCTCGCCCCACAAAGCGCTGCACTTGTTCCACCATTCTGCCCGACGGATGCCTGTCGCTCATCCGCGCTCCTCCAGGATCCGCCGCGCCCAAGCCTCGCAGTCGTCCATGGGCAGCACACCGGAGCCGATCAGGGCCGTGTGGAGGGCGGCGTAGGCTTCGTGGTAGGCGGGCGGTGCTGCTGGGCGCGGGACACTGCACCAACCAGCGCGCGATGCATCCTTCGCGCAGACCGGGCAGATGGCTGGTCCGCCACACCGCATTTTCGCACCGTCGGGACGCGGGAACACGTGGCCATGGCCGGAGTTTGGGTTCGCCTCGCGCATGGCGTCAGTCAGCACCGGCATCGGCCAAACGGCCGGCACGTCGCCCAACCCCAGCGCCGGATCGTCCTGCGCCGCTTCCATCAGAACATTCCTCCAAGCGCGAGACAGAGCACGCGACTGCGCAGTATCCACGCGACCGGCAACCCGACCGGGCTGAGCGTCGGCAGCACCGCAGACGCAGGCACCACGAGCCACACGTCTGTGCCGTCGTCCCATACGTCGCGGGCGTAGAACACCTCCCACACCCCGTCAGGGCGACGCCTGACCTGGTGCGGCTGCACGACTCTCCCATCGCTCCAGTCACAGCAGTTCACGCCCGTCGAGCTGCGCTGGCGCCTGATCCAGTCTCCGTGGGGCGCCATCATCTCGGCTTGGTCGGAGCCGGGCGGCGGCGGCGCGGCTTGAACCGGCAGCACTGCTAGGGCGGCGAGGACGGCCGGCACGGCGAGGCGGGTCATGGCGCTCATGCCGCGCTCCGCTCGCGGACGCCTACCGCCACCCACCAGCGGCAGTTCGGGCGTCCACCAGCGCCTGTCCGGCAGGCAGCCTGCGAAAGCCGCGCAGGTGCATCTCGGGCGCGATGTTCGCCTCGCCGACTTCGAGCAGCGCACGACGGCTGTCCTCTGACTGCACCAGGCTCTCGGCGGCTTGAGATTCCGGGCCGCTGCCAACAAACACGAAGCCCGCGTCGGGTGCGCCGGCCAGCAGCAGCACCTGACGCTGCAGGTCGGATAACGGGCACGGGAGTTTGTAGAAGGTTGCGTCGCTCATGGGTGTGCTCCGGTTGATGGTGCGCGCAGCGCGCGCCGCGAGTGCACGGACGGGGTGGTGGGGGTAGTTCTCCGGGCTAGCAGTTCAAACCCGATCGAGGTGCGCCGCTGTGCCGTAACGATCCCGCCCTGCGCCACGGCTATGCGGAACACGCTCTGGTCGTAGGGCGTGAGATGCCAGTCCCAGGCATCAACGGATCCGGCAGAAACGCGAACGGCGACGGGTTGCCATGCGGTGCTTAGGGTGGCGATGGAGACGCTCATGCGGCTCTCCGCTCGCGCACGGACGGGTTGGCGGGGGTGCGAAATCGACGGGGGTGGCGGGGGTGGCGAGGGGTGG
>JBBSIT010000733.1:0-2741 GCA_038231995.1 Acetobacterales bacterium
CGACATCCGCTGAGGCGCGGCATGGATTTCAACTTCACCCCCGAGCAGGACGCGTTCCGCACCGAGGTGCGGACCTGGCTCGCCGCCGCCCTGCCTCCTGGCTGGGGCGAGACGGTCCACGAGCCTGCGAAGGAGAGCGACCGCGCCGCCTTCAAGCGCGACTGGGACCGGCAGCTCTATCAGGCCGGCTGGGCCGGCATCGCCTGGCCGCGCGAGTACGGCGGCCGGGGCGCGACCCTGGTGGAGCAGGCGATCTTCCTCGAGGAGATGGCGCGGGCCCGGGCGCCCGAGGGCCTGATCGGCTCGGTCGTCAGCCCGCTCGGCCTCGCGCTGCGTATGCCGGACCATACGACACTCAGTCAGCGTGCGGCGTCGCTGGAAGTGCCGGGGCCGCGGCGGCCGAGCGCCGGTGCTGGTGGCGACGCCGAGCCCGTGCATCTGCTGGTGGACAGTACTGGCCTGAAGCTATGTGGCGCGGGCGAGTGGATGATCGAGAGAAGCACGGCACGAAAACTCGGCGATCGTGCCGGAAGCTGCACATCGGCGTGGACGCCGACACCGGCCAGATCGTGGCCTGCACGCTGACCGGCCACGACGCCGATGATGGATCGCAAGTCGGTCCCTTGCTCGATCAGGTAGCAGGAGTAGTAGCCTCCTTCACCGGCGATGGGGCCTATGACCAGAATGGCGTTTACGCCGGCGTCGCCGAGCGCCACCCCGCGGCGGCCGTGGCCGTGCCGCCATCGGGAGGTGGAAACAGGTGATCGGGGATGGGCTGCGCTCGCGCACGGACCAGCGTCGGGCGGCCGAGGTGGACGTGGCCGTCCACGCACTCAACCGCATGCTGGATCTGGGGCGCCCGACCTACGTCCGGATCGTATGAACCCCAGACGGGGCTGGGGTGAGTGCGTCCGCCGCGTTGATTTGTACGACACGCTCGCGGACTCTGAATGGCGTGCTGGACTGAGTGGCTACACCTTAAACCGCTGGATCGCTGCCGGGTCGAGCGCCAGGCCCCAGCCCGGCGTCTCCGGTACGACTGCGTCGCCGTCATGTAGTTGCAGATGCCCCTGGTAGAGCGGCTCGAACCAGGGCATGTGCTCCAGGTAGGTTGCGTTCGATAGCGCGGCCAATACCTGAACCGACATCTCGCTGAACAGGTGCGACGACACCGGCACGTCGAACGCGGCTGCCATATGCGCCACGCGCAGGAATTCGGTGACGCCGCCGACGCGCTGCAGGTCCGGCATCAGCACGTCGGCCGACTTGAGCTCGAGCATCTGGCGGAAGCCGTAGCGGGTGTACTCGGTCTCGCCGCTCGCGATCGGCGTGTCGAGTGCGGCCGCCACCCGGGCGACCCCCTCTAAGTCATAGGCCGGCAGAGGCTCCTCGAACCACGCGAGACCGAACTCCTCCAGCTCCCGCCCGAGCCGGATCGCTCGGTCCATCGTGAGCTGCTGGTTTGCGTCCGCCATCAGCGCGATGTCGGGGCCGATCGCGGCGCGCACGGCGCGGACCCGCTCGATGTCCTCCCGCATCGTCGGCATCCCCAGCCGCATCTTCACCGCGTGGAACCCGGCGTCCACGAAGCCGCGCGCCTCCCGCTCCAGCTCGGCGATGCTGGACGACAACCAGAGCCCTCCGCTCGCGTAGGCCGGCACGGCGCTGCGATGCGCGCCGATCAGCCGATGGATCGGCAGCCCGGCCAACTTGCCGCGCAGGTCCCACAGCGCGCCGTCGATCGCCGAGATGCCGACGACCGGCACGCCCTTGTGGCCGACGAAGTTGATGTCGATCCAGGCGTCGTGCCAGAAGCGCGCGCTGAACTGCGGGTCCCGCCCGACGACGAGCGGCGCCAGGCTGCGCACCATCTCGTCGAACACGGCGAGCCGGCGGTCGTTGAGGGTGAACACCAAGTTCTCGCCCGTGACACCCTGGTCGCTGTCGAGGAACACGGCCAGCACGCCGAACGACGTGATCGGCCCGAGACCGCCGACAATCGGCGCGGGCAGCGGCAGGTGCAGCGCCGTGGTGCGGAGTGCTGTGACCTTCATGGCGTATCCTACCGTGTCACGGTGGCGGGCGCTGCCTGGAAACGCTGGACCAGCGCCACATCCGGATCGCAGCCAAGGCCCGGACCGGGCGGGACTAGCAACCGCCCGTTCGCCGCCTCAGTCCAAGGTGAGAAGGGGCTGGCGTCAAGGTCCACGAACAGCCGCTCCAGCGGCGGCTGGTCCGGCATGGTGGCGGCGATGTGCAGCGAAGCGAGGAAGCCCGGTCCGAAATAGGCGCAGTGCGGCACGAGGCGCACGCCGTAGGCCTCGGCCAAAGCAATGATCTTGCGCATCTCGGTGATGCCGCCGACCTTAGTGACGCTGGGCTGCGCCACGTCCACGGCGCCGGCCTCGAATATGCGCTTGAAGTCCAGCAGCCCGCCGGCGTTCTCCCCGGCGGCGATCGGCACGCCGGCCGTGCGCACCCGGGCGAGCCCCTGGAAATCCTCCGGCGGCCAAACCGGCTCCTCTAGCCAGTGCAGGCCGCATGGGCGCAACGCAGCGGCCATCTCCAGCGCCTCCGTCACGCTCCAGGGGCAGTTGGCGTCGTTCATCAGCAGCACATCGGGGCCGACTGCATCGCGTGCTGCCTGAACCTCGGCCACGCCGATCTCGTGCAGCTTGATCGCACCGTAGCCCTGCGCTGCCGCGGCCGCCGCGTTGCGCGCCACCGCATCCGGCCGTCCG
>JBBSIT010000734.1:0-2726 GCA_038231995.1 Acetobacterales bacterium
ACGCCGACATCAGGTCCGTCGTCGAAACCGGCCGCCGCCGCTCGATCCGCGCCATCGACGCCATCCGCCTCACCCTCGAAGGATCACCGCTCCCAACCGTCTCATGATCTCCAAACGTCAAGGGACGTGAGCAGTTACATCGAGGGCTGACGCATTGCTGCGCTTGCACAGTGGGGGCGCCTGGCCTACCTAGAAGAATTGCCGAACATCACTGTCGGAGGTTGAGCGCATGGCGCGCGTCACCGTTGAAGATTGCGTACAATGGATCCCGAATCGCTTCGAGCTGGTGTTGCTGGCGGCGCAGCGCGCCCGCAACCTGAGCCGCGGCGAGGAACTCACGATCGATCGCGACGACGACAAGAATCCTGTGGTCGCGTTGCGCGAGATCGCTGAGGAGACCATCGAGCTGCCGAAGCTGGAGCTGGACCTCATCAAGTCGCTGTCCCGCGCTCCGGAGCCCGAGCCCGCCGACGAGGAGGTGCTCGATCTTATCCCGACGGACCAGAATATCTTCGGGTTGCAGGATGTCTCGGCCGACGAGGAGACGGCAGCCATGCCGATCGAGGAGTTGTCGCCGGATGACCTGGAGGCGGCGATCGAGGCGGAGCTGGGTGGCCGCCCGCGCCGATAGCAACGGGCTGAGAGGGGGGCTGAGTTGAGCATCGGCTATCCCCTCCTCGTGCGCGCTCCCGATGGGGTTGCGTATTCGGACGGCCAGGGGGCTCGGGCCGAGGTCGTCCATCCGACGGGGCTGGCGCGGAAAATCCGTGCCTACGACCCGAAAGCCGACACCGACCTGATCGACGCCGCGTACCGCCTCGCGGTCGAGGCGCATGGGGCGCAGGTGCGGGACAACGGCGATCCGTATGTCACGCACCCGCTCGCGGTTGCCGACATCCTGGTCGGCTACCGGCTCGACACCGCCAGCATCATCACGGCGCTGCTGCACGACGTGATCGAGGACACGCCGGTCACGCTCGCCGAGATCAGCCGGCGCTTCGGCAAGGGCGTCGCCGGGTTGGTGGACGGGGTGACCAAGCTCACCCGGCTTGAACTGAACTCCGACCGCACCAAGCAGGCCGAGAACTTCCGCAAGCTCGTGCTGGCGATGAGCAAGGACATCCGTGTCCTGCTCGTGAAGCTCGCCGACCGGCTGCACAACATGCGCACCCTGCATCATGTATCGAAGCCCGAGCGTCGCCTGCGCATCGCCAGCGAGACGATGGAGATCTACGCCCCGCTGGCCGAGCGCATCGGTATGGACGCGGTCAAGACCGAGTTGCAGACGCTCTCCTTCGCGCAGCTCGAACCGGAGGCGTTCGACACCATCCAGGCCCGGCTCAACTTCCTTCGCGGCCAGGGCGTCGATGTCATCGAGGAAGTCCGGACGGAACTGGCCCGCGTGTGCTGCGAGGGCGGCGTCAGCCTAGTCGAGGTATCCGGGCGGGAGAAATCGCCCTACTCGATCTGGGAGAAGATGCAGCACCGCAACGTCGCGTTCGAGCAGCTCTCCGACATCATGGCGTTCCGCGTCGTCGTCCCGACCCGGGAGGCCTGCTACATGGCGCTCGGCGCCGTGCACGCGTCTTACCCGGTGATAGCCGGGCGCTTCAAGGACTACATCAGCACGCCGAAGTCGAACGGCTATCAGAGCCTACACACCGGCGTCACGCTGCGCGAGCCGCGCAACCAGAAGATCGAGGTGCAGATTCGCACCGCCGACATGCACGATATCGCCGAGAACGGCGTCGCGGCGCACTGGTTATACAAGCAGCACGACGCGAGCTCGTCCGAGCTGCAGCGCTTCCCCTGGGTGCAGGACCTGCTCGAGATCCTCGACAACTCGCAGTCTGGCGAGGACTTCCTCGAGAACACGAAGCTCGAGCTCTACCAGGACCAGGTGTTCTGCTTCACGCCGAAAGGGCAGTTGATCCAGCTTCCGCGCGGCGCCACGCCGATCGACTTCGCCTATGCCGTGCACAGCCAGGTCGGCGACGCCTGCGTCGGCGCCAAGGTCAACGGACGGTTGATGCCGCTGCGCCACGAGTTGCAGAACGGCGATCAGGTCGAGGTGATGACGGCGCGGGGCGGCACGCCCTCGCCGGCGTGGGAACGCTTCGTCGTTACGGGCAAGGCGCGCGCGCGCATCCGGCGCTACGTCGCGCAGCAGCAGCGGCAGAACAACATCGACGGCGGCCGCGCAGCGCTGGCCAAGGCATTCCGGCAGGAGGGGCTGGACGGCTCGGAGAAGGTGCTGGAGACGGCGCTGAAGGGGCTCAAGGCAGCCTCGCTGGACGATCTGTACGTGTCCGTCGGCAACGGCAATATTGGCCCCAAGGATGTCGTGCACGCCGCCTACCCCGAGCTGCGGCAGGCGCCGCGCGCGCCGCGGGTGCTGCCGTCCCTGCCGCCGCGCCCGGGCAACCGGCTCTCGGCCCGCGACGGCGGCATCCCGATCAGCGGGCTGGTCGCCGGCATGGCCGTGCACTACGCCGGGTGCTGCCATCCGCTGCCCGGCGACCGCATCGTCGGCATCGTCAGCACCGGCAGGGGCGTGACTATCCACACCAAGGACTGCCAGACGCTGGAGAGCTTCGCCGCCACGCCCGAGCGCTTCATCGACGTGGAGTGGGAGCCGCCCGGCGCCGGCAAGAACCGGGCCACGACGCATACCGGACGCATCAGCGCCATCGCCGCGAACGAGCCCGGCGCGCTCGCCAGCACCG
>JBBSIT010000735.1:0-2708 GCA_038231995.1 Acetobacterales bacterium
ACGGTGTCGAGGAAGACCACGATGGCGCCGCCGAGAATCGCCGGCAGCACCAGCGGCAGCGTGATGCGGAAGGTCGTGCGCAGGGTCGAGGCGCCGAGGATGTTGGCCGCCTCCTCCATCTCCGACGACACCCGCTCCAAGGCGTCGGCGGTGAAGACGAAGATGTAGGGAAAGGCATACAGCGCCGTGACCAAAACTAGGCCGCTGAAGGTGTAGATGTCGGCGAAGCCGGTGGAGGAGCCGGTGAGCGTCATCCAGGCCCGGGTCAGCCACCCGGCGTTCGGCCCGGCGAGCAGGATCCAGCCGATCGCGCCGAGGTAGGACGGGGTGATGAAGGCGCCGAGGATCAGCGCCCGGACCAGGCCCTTCGCCGGCATGTCGGTGCGCGCGACGCCCCATGCGATCGGCACCGCGAACACCGCGGACAGCACCGTGACCTCGGCCGCGTAGAGTAGCGAGGTGCCGAGCGCCTGCAGGTCGCGCGCACGGCCATAGGCGGTGGCGTAGTTGCGCAGCGTGAAGGCGCCGGTCTCGGCGTCCTGAACGCTGGAGAGCACGAGCCGCGCGACCGGGCTGACCACCAGGAACAGCAGGGCCGCGGCTGCGGCCAGCCAGATCAGGGTGGCCGGCTCGAACCGGTTCAGGCCGGGCAGCGTCCAGCCCTGCCGGCGCGGGACGGCATCCTGCGCCGGGGGCGACCGCGTGAGGCTCATGCCGGCCGACCCCGGGCCGTGCGCGCCGCCATTAGCTGCCCACCATCAGCTGCCCACCATCAGCTGCCCACCATCAGCTGAACGTGTCCTTCCACTTCTCCTTGTTGGCCGGCAGCGCTTTCTCGATCTCGGCCAGGGTCGGCGCGATCAGCTTGATGTCCGCCAGCGACTTGGCGCCGTTCGGCGGCGGCACCTCGGGGCGGAGCGGCTGCTCAAAGGCGTCCGCGAGGATCTTGGAGTACTCGGGACCCGCCAGGAACTCCATGAACAGCTTCGCCGCGTTCGGGCTGTTCGACCCCTTGATGACCGCGGAGGGCGAATAGACCGCGAGCGTGCCGGAGGTCGGATAGTTCACCGCGAGCGGGTTGCCCTTCGCAGCGCTGCGCAGCGCGCTCGCCGGGTTGCCGGCGGCCACCACGCGCTCGCCGGAGTTCAGCACGGTGACGGCGTCGTCGATCGAGCGGCCGATCAGCGGGTTCAGCTTGTTCAGCTTCTCGAAATAGTCCCAGCCGTACTTGTTCTCCATGGCGACGGTCCAGACGCCGACCATGCCGCTGTAGTTCGGGCTGCCGAAGGCGATCGCGTTCTTCCATTTCGGGTCGGCCAGGTCCGGCCAGTCCTTCGGCGAGTCCTCGGCCTTCACCTTGCTGGAGTTGTACACGATGGTCACCAGCCCGACCCAGCTCACCTGATAGTAGCCGTCCGGGTCGATGTTCTGCAGCGATTGCACCATGCCCTTCGCGGCCTCGGGCACGTACTTCACCAGCAGTTGCTTGCCTTCCAGGTAGGCCATGTGGCTGACGTCGGTCGTGGTGAACACGTCCGACTGCACCTGGCCGCCCTTGAGGTCCTGCAGCACCCGCTGGAACGCGACCTGCGACGTGGTCTTGATCGCGTTGACGGTGACGCCTGGGTATTTCTCCGTGAAGGCCTGCCCGACCTTGACGCAGAGCGGCTGGTCGAGGATGCCGGAGTACCAGGTGAGCTGGCCCTCCTTCTTCGCGGCCTCGTAGAGCTGCTTCGCCTGGCCGCTATCCTGGGCCAGCGCCGCCGTCGCCCGTAGCGCCAGGGCGCCGCCCGCCGCCTGCAGGACCGTCCGTCTTGAGATGTCCATCGTTTTTCCTCCCTCGCGCGTTCTTCCGTTGCATCGTTCGCGGCGCCTCCCGCTTCGGGGAGTCCGCCGCACTTGGGCGCGTCGCCGTGAACCGGCGTTTCCCGCCTCGGATATGGGCCTCTCCGGCCGCCCGCGCCTGCGCCGGATCGGCTGCTGCGATGGCATCCAGGATCGCCGCGTGCTCCGCGTTGGACTGGTGCATGTTCTCGTCCGGCACGAGGGCGCGGCGGCGGAACAGGTTCAGCTCGTTCCCCAGCTCCTCGCAGATGCGCCCGGCCCGCGCGTTCCCGGCGGAGCGCAGCAGCGCCGCGTGGAACTGGCGGTTGAGCTTGTAGTAGCCGGCGGCGTCGCCGGCCTGCTGCGCCGCCGCCATGCGCCCCACCAGCTCGCGCAGCTCCGCCATCTGCGCCGGTGTCGCGGCCGTGGCGAGCACAGCGCAGGCGTGGCCGGTCAGCACAGCGCGCACCTCGTACATCTCGATCGCTTCCTCCTCGCCCACCTGGCGCACGTAGGAGCCCTGGTTGACGACGGTGACCACCAGGCCGAGCCGTTCGAGCCCGCGGATCGCCTCGCGCACCGGGCCGCGGCTCGTGCCGAGCCGGGTGGCGAGCGCCTGCTCGTGCAGCCTCTCCCCGGCCGGCATCTCGCCCGAGAGGATCATGCGCTCGACCTCCTGCGCGACCAGCGACGCGAGCGAGTGGGTCCGGACGATATCGAGCGCGGTGGGCAGCCGCTCCATCATGCTTGACAGGGTGGTACGGATGCCGGTGTTCTGTCAACCTGTCTTCTGTAGACAATGTCATGGCGGCATTAGTGGTGCGATGCTAACGGATGATTCCCATCCGTTAGCTGAATCGCACCACCAAATGGACTCTCTAGTG
>JBBSIT010000736.1:0-2705 GCA_038231995.1 Acetobacterales bacterium
AATTGCTGAGAGAGTCCTTACAGCGCGCGGCATGCCCCGCCTCAAAACGATTGACTTGCGGCGGGTTGACGCGCCATCGTTTCGCACATTGCGGTGCAGGAGTCCGGCATGGATACAATCTTTGCGGCCACCAGTTTTCGCGATACCAGCACCGAAGAATGGGAAATCGCCTTCCGCCGCAGCCAGGAGCGCGACAAGCGCGAGGCCGGCGACCACGTCTTGAACCTGCTGCGCAGCCAGGAACGGGTGCAGACCAGTGGCTTCCAGGTCAACAGCTACATCCACGCCCTGCAATCCGCGACTAAGTCGATGCAGGCCGGCATGGACGAGGAATACGTCGTTTGCGCCCTGCTGCATGACGTAGGCGAGTTCCTGGACCCGTTCAACCACGGCGACATCGCGGGCGAGATCGTCAAGAACTTCGTCAGCCCCGACAATTACTGGATGGTCGCCAACCACCCGATCTTCCAACTGCACTTCCGTGACCATTCCCGATACGACCGTGAGGCGTGCCGCCGCCACCAGGGCCACCCGGCGTTCGAGCGGACAATGGATTTCTGCGACCGCTTCGACCAGAGCTGCTTCGATGGCGCCTTCCACAGCCTGGAGCTGGACGCCTTTGAGCCGATGGTGCGCCGCGTCTTCGCCCGAGGCTATGAACGCATGTACCAGGCGCATCCCTACGCGCAGGCCGCGGCATGATCCGCCGCCGGGCCTTGCTGGCGGGCGCGAGTGCGGCGCTCGCAGCACCCGCCATCGCGCAGGATGCGCGCAGCCGGGTGCTGCGCTTTGTGCCGCAGACCAGCCTGACCTCGCTTGATCCCATCTGGACTACGGCGAGCGTCACGACCGGCCACGGCTACTACGTGTTCGACACGCTGTACGGCGTGGACGACACCCTGACGCCCCGGCCGCAGATGGCGGAGGGCCACACCGTTTCCGATGACGGCCGGAGCTGGTTGATCCGGCTGCGGCCTGGCCTGAAGTTCCACGACGGCGAGCCGGTCCGGGCCGCGGACTGCGCCGCCAGCCTGGCGCGCTGGAGCAAGCGGGACAGTTTCGGCCAGGTGCTGGCGGGCGTCGTGGATGGGTGGGAAGCCGCGGATGACCGTACTATCCGCATCCGCCTCAAGCGTCCTTTCCCGCCGCTGCTGGACGCGATAGGCAAGCCGAACTCGCTCGCCGCCTTCATGATGCCGGAGCGGCTGGCCCGCACGGATGCCAACACCCAAATCACTGAGATGGTGGGCTCCGGCCCCTACCAGTTCCTGAAAGACGAGTTCGTCTCCGGCAGCCGGGTCGCTTACCGCGCCTTCCCCGGATACTTGCCGCGGCCGGAACCGGCGCAGTTCACCTCCGGCGGCAAGCGCGCGCATTTCGAGCGGGTCGAGTGGCAGATCATCCCGGACGCGGCCACCGCCGCCGCGGCGCTACAGAACAACGAGGTGGACTGGTGGGAATACGCCTTCCCCGACCTGGTGCCGATGCTGCAGCGCGGCGGCGGCGTGACCGTCGCGACCGGCGATCCGCTGGGCTACATCTCCATCCTGCGCTTCAACTCGCTCAATCCGCCGTTCGACAACCAGGCGCTGCGCCACGCCGTGATGTCCGCAGTCAACCAGACGGACTACATGCGCGCGGTGAACGGGGACGCGGTGAAGTGGCGGACCTGCGCCGCGATGTTCCCCTGCGGCGCGCGGCATATCCACGAGGCTGCGTCGGGCCCGTTGAAGGATAAGCCGGACCTGGATCGCGCGCGGGAGGCAGTCAAGGCGGCGGGCTACAAGGGTGAGCGCATCGCCATCATCAACCCCGGCGACTTCCCCTCGATCGCCCCGCTGGGCGAGGTCACGGCGGACCTGCTGAAACGCCTCGGCATGAACGTCGATCTACAGACGATGGACTGGGGCACACTCGGCCAGCGCAGGGCACAGAAGGTGACCACCGAGGCCGGCGGCTGGAACATTTTTCATACCTGGACAAACGGTGTCTCCATTACCAATCCGGCGGTCAACTACTACATCCGCGGCCTCGGCCAAGCCGGCTGGTACGGCTGGTACTCCAATCCCCAGATCGAGAAGCTGACGGAGGAGTGGCTGGGCGCCAGCACCGATGCCGAGCTCGACCGGGTGTTCGTAGCCATCCAGAAGGAGGCGTTCGCCGGCGCGCCGATGATCCCCTTGGGCCAGTACTTCCCGCCCACCGCATACCGCTCCAGCCTGCAGGGCGTGATCAAGGGCGCGAACAGCTACCCCTGGAACGTCCAGCGCGCCTGAAGGAGGTTTGGGCATGCCCGAGGCGTTGGTGCAGGGATGCTCGGGTAGCCTGACCCTGGCAGGGCAGGATGTTCCTTCCATGCCCTTCAAACACCACGCCGCGCACCGCCATCACATTCCGGCCTGTGCGGCTGAGCGGACCAGGAAAGCAGCATAAGGCTGTTCAAAACTCCCATGCGGAATTAGAGGGGCCTGAGCCCGCCGTTGAGGACGGTGTCGGGCAGGGAGAAGTCGTATCGCCCGAGGAAGTTGAGATGGCGCCAGATCAGTAACCAATCACTACCGCGCCGGAACTGCCGCAAGATTGGGGGTCAGGCTGCGATCGCCATTGGCGCGTATGGATCGTTGGCTGGCTGGAATCGCTGTCCGAAGCCGGACCCGAGCGTGCCATTATAGACAGCGCAACGAACCTGCAGCAGCAGGTCGGCC
>JBBSIT010000737.1:0-2693 GCA_038231995.1 Acetobacterales bacterium
CGGCGCGCTGTCGCCGCGCGGGGAGTGGCGCGCGCCGTCGGACGGCAATGCCCGGGCCTGGCTCGATCAGCTGGAGCGGAATGTGCCGGAGCAGTGAGGCTGCCCGGCGTCCATCTTAAGCGGTTTCGCTCTGACTAGACGCGCTCTTGCGTTCAGTCAGAGTGAGTAACCGCGGGAAACAACGGCTAGAGCGGTCTCACCCTGGGTGGAATCGCTCTAGCGCGGCATGTGGGGCGCGGGCTGGCGGAGGTGTGATGGCTTTCCGCGGTGCCGCCCCCTGCCGCGGCCGAGGCCTGTCTCAGCTCCAGGGAGGCGCTCCGCCCGTGCAGCTCGCCGGCTTCGCAATTGCCATAGCCGTCATCGTGCTTGTGCGTGGGGGTTGAATAAATGTCAGGTTGCCTTACACTTCGAGGCGTGACAACTTCCATGCCACGCATATCGGCAGCCACCCTAGGATCTTAGATCGATGACACCTCGTGCTGTGCTGCTCGTTGAGGACGATGCGTTGCTGGCCATGACGGTCACGGACCTGCTGGAAGGTCGCGGGCTCGTCGTGCAGGCGGCCGAGAGCTTCGCGGGCGCGCTGGAGTTGCTGCGGTGCTGGCCGGACACCGAGGCGGTGGTGACGGACGTGGACCTCGGCCCTGGCCCGGACGGCGTTGCGGTCGGCCCGCCGCGCTGACGGCCGGCCTGCCGCACCTCCGCGGCGTGATCTACGCGACCGGCCATGCCGAACGGTTCGAGCAGCACGCGCTCGGCCCGCGCGAGGCCTTGCTGGCGAAGCCTTACACGACGGCGGAGCTGGTCGCGGCGCTCTTCCGCCTACCGCCCGCCCAATTTCACTGAGACGCCCCCACCCCCTGTGTCAGCGGCTCGACCGGGGCGGGCTCCGCCGGTTGTGGTCCGACCGGGAAGCGCAGCGTGCAGACGGTCCCTCGGCCCGGTTCGGGCGGCCAGTCCACCACCAGGACACCGCCGAGCCGGGCGGCCAGCGCCCGCACGATGCGCCGGCCCGAGCCGGTGACCTCTGTCCGCGCCTGCTCGGCCATCTCGGGCCTGCCGCCGGCCCCGTCATCCGTCACCGACAGCTCGAACTGACCGCCTGCTACCTCGCCGAAGCGGACCACCACTTGACCGGCCTGCCCGCCGGGGAAGCCGTGTTTCAGCGCGTTGATCACGGCCTCGTTGAGCACCAGCCCGAGCGCCACCGCGCGCCCGAGCGGCAGGATGTAGTCCTCGGCCTCGATCACGAGTGCGATCGGGCGCTCGCCCACCAGCGCCACGCGGAGGTCGCCGCACAGCCCGGTCAGGAACTCGTGCGTCGCCACCACCGCCTCCGAGTCGCCCCGCCGGGCGAGCCGCGCATGCACGCGGGCGAGGACATGGGTGCGGGTGACGGCCACGGCGAGCGCCTCGCGCGCAGGCGAGCCCGGCGGCTGGGCCGCGGCCTGCATCTCTAGCAGCGCCACGAGGGTCTGTAGGTCGTTGCGCATACGGTGCGATAATTCATGCAGCAGCAGCGCCTTGCCGGCCTCGCTGGCGCCCGTCCTGGCCTGCGCCTCATCGGCGCGGCTCACGGCGCCTTTCAGCTCGTAGAGGGTATTGCGCAGTTCCTCGATGATGGCCCCAACGGCCACCCCGATAGCGCCGAACAGAACGAAAGTGGTCATCTTGCCCGACTCGGTGATGGTCAGCACCCCGGCCGGCTCGTGCAGCCACAGCACCGCGAGCATCGCGCTCAGCATGCCCGAGAGGATGCCACTGCCGTGGTTGAGCACCAGCGCATTGAGGATGACAACCGGCAGGAACGGCAGGAACGGGTCCGCGCTCCGCAGGATCGGGAACGTCAGGCAGAGGCCGAACACGGCGAACACGACGGCAGCGGCCGCGCTGTAGCGGATGAGATGCGGCAGGGGACGCAACCGAGCCGATAGCTCAAGCAGCAGGTGCATGACCCGGCCGACCCCGAGCTTGCTCCGGCGCTTCCACCAGTCGCTGTAGCCGCCCTTCGGAGGCTCCGCCGACCCGCTCTCAGCCATCGCGCCTCCCTGCACGGCTCACCCAGCGCCAGCTACGGCGATCGCCTCGACCTCGACCAGCACGTCCCGCGGCAGGCGCGCGACCTCGACCGTGCTACGCGCAGGCGGGCTGTCCGGGAAGAACGTAGCATACACCGCGTTCATCGCGGCGAAATCGTTCATGTCCTTGAGGAACACCGTCGTCTTCACCACGCTGCCCATGCCCGCCCCGGCCGCCTCCAGCACGGCGGCGACGTTGGCCAACGCCTGCCGGGTCTGCGCCTCTATCCCGTCCGGGACGGTCCCGCTAACCGGGTCGAGCGGGATCTGTCCGGCGCAGAACACGAACCCCGCCGCAACAACGGCCTGGGAGTAAGGTCCCAGCGCCGCCGGCGCCTTGTTCGTCTGAACCAACCGCTTGCCGCCCATTCGCGCACCCTCCGGAAAGCCGCGATCGTGACGGAGCGCGCACGGCTTGGAAAGGGCGCTGCATGGTGGTCAGGCTGTTATGCTGCGTGTCCAGATACCGGAACAATCTAGGGTCTGTTGAGATTCGTTCATTATCGTGAGTTGATGAGGGTGGCTCCGAGATGGATCATCGCTTCGAAGCTGGTATCGGTTTTGTCGCTGCGCATGGCGATGCGTTTGAACTCCTTCAGCTTGCAGAAGAAGTTC
>JBBSIT010000738.1:0-2692 GCA_038231995.1 Acetobacterales bacterium
GGGCGGTAGCCCAACGCGGAGACCTGGCGCTCGATCGCAGCCGGGTCTGCCTCGCCCTTGTCCTGTTGCACGGTCAGGCGCTCGGCCATGAGGTTCACCTCGACGCCCGACACCCCCGGCAGCCGCTCCACCGCAGTTCGCACCTTGGCCACACACGAGGCGCAGTCCATGCCCTCTACACGCCACGCGAGCGTTGCATCTTCTATGTCGGCGCTGTTATCGGCAAGGGAAGCCTGGTCAGGCATGGCGCGCTCCTGCGATCTCCCCCTATTGTGGGACCTACAGCCACTTGAGGTTCAAGTCCCGCTGGCCCAATTCTGGTGTATGACCGCGCCGTTCATGAGCATCGGCGAGTTAGGACGCCGCACAAGCTGCAAGGTGCAGACAATCCGCTGGTATGAACAGGTGGGCTTGCTGCCTGCTCCGGCCCGCACGGGTGGAGGGCATCGCACTTACGGGCAGCCGCATCTCGAGCGCCTCGATTTCATCCGCCACGCCCGCGAGTTCGGCTTCACCCTGGACGCGATCCGCGCCTTGCTCACCTTATCGGACCACCCGGAACGTTCTTGCGAGGAGGTTCATGCACTGGCGAGCGACCACCTCGCTGTCGTCGAGGACAAGCTGCGGCGGCTGGAGACGCTGCGGATCGAGCTGACCCGGATGACGGATGCCTGTCGTGGCGGTTTGACGGGCGAATGCCGTATTTTGGAGACTTTGGCCGATCACAGCCACGATCGTTGTGCCAGCCCAGATCACGCTGACGGAATGGACATCGCTCCAGGTTAGCACGTCTGAAAGTAGGCGCCTGGGGGCGTTACGCCACACGTGACTTCCTAGCGCGACCGCCCCGCCTGGCCGATGTTACATCTTCTCTTTCAGACCCGTCCGGATCAGCCACCAATTGACTGGATAGGCCGTCAAGAAGCCGCAGATCATAGCGATCTGCATCATGAACCAGAACTCGACGGTATCGACCGAGAGCTTGGTCCCCAAAAGGCGAGCCATGGCGTCCTTGGCACGCGCGTCTTCCGCGAGCCGTCGATAGGTGAAGTGCTGCCAGACGATCCAGAGCGTGCCGAACAGGGCCGTCACCGGCCACACGACGTTCATGATCCACATGTGCTTCTTGTGGCGGACCAGGTCGGCGGCGATCACCATCGCGCACACGAGCCCGAGCAACAGGACGGCGATCGAGAGCGAATGAAGCCTGGCCGGGATCATTCGGCCTGGCTCCGGGCCAGTGCCGTTACCCCTTACGCTGCCATGCTCTTGCAGCTCTCCGCGCAGCGGCGGCACTGCTGCACGCACTCGTCCATATCGCCGACCTGTTCGCAGCTCGTCGCGCAGGCCTCACAGATTTCGGCGCACTCGCGGCACGTGTGTTTGTGGTGCTCCGTGCCGATCAGCATCATCGCGGCCGACGTGCGGCACATCTCGGCGCAGGCCTGCATGATCCGGACGTGCTCGGGTTCCATGTGCTTGCCGCCTGCCGTCAGGCAGTGGTTCATCAGCATGCCGAGGCAGGTCGAGTAGCAGCGCAGGCATTCTTCGATGCAGGACTGCATCTTGGGGGATTGGTGTTGCATCGCGGCGGCCTCCAACGTTTCACGAACCGCGAACACCCTGCCTACGGGGGAAGGTTGCCTCACAGGCGCGCGACGGAGGGTTCCTACGCTTGAATCTGGTAGCCCTCGGCCTCGATCGCCTCGCGGATTGCCGCCGGGTTCGGGTTGCCGTCCACCGTGACCAGACCTTGGTCCAGGTCCACCTTCACGTCCTTGGCACCTGCGACCTCGCTGGCCGCCCGAGTGACAGCGGCGACGCAATGGCCGCACGTCATGCCGGAAACCTTCAGTTGCAGCATTCGCCTGCTCCTTTGTCTTGCTCGCTAGAGGCTGGGTGCTTCCCAGCTTGGCAGGTCAAGACGCCTTCCGCGCGGCCGGCACGGTTCTCTAGCGAACGTGAAACCGACTACGCAAATCTCCCGCGCGCACCCTTGACCTTCCCACGTTGGTAAGACCGATGTGAGGTCCCGGAGCGCTTCGCGCGTGAGGGGGATAGGCATGGATACGGTGATCTCGGCTCCGACGGCCGCAAACGCCTCGGACGAGGCCACGGCCGATATGGATCTCGGCATCGAAGGCATGACCTGTGCCTCCTGCGTGCGCCGGGTCGAGAAGGCGCTGGGGCAGGTTCGAGGCGTGTCGGCCGTTTCGGTCAACCTGGCGACGGAGCGCGCGCGGGTCGCCTACGATGGCCAGCCCGGCACCGCGGCGGCGCTGGTCGAGGCCGTCGGCCGGGCCGGCTATGCGGCAGCGACGCAGGTCATCGACCTCGGCGTGAGCGGCATGACCTGCGCGTCGTGCGTCGGCCGGGTCGAGCGGGCGCTGAAGCGCGTGCCGGGCGTGGTGGCGGCCGAGGTCAACCTCGCAACTGAGCGCGCCCGCGTGACGGCTACCGCCGGCGTAAGCGTCGAGCAGCTTGCGGAGGCCATGGCCAAGGCGGGGTATCTGGCGGCGCCGGTGACCCAATCGGGCACTGGAGATCGCACGCCGGTTCCGGCCCGCCGCCGCGAGAAACTGCACGTCGTGATCGCTGCCTGCCTGTCGGCGCCGCTGCTCGCCGGCATGGCGGGGCATCTCGCCGGCCTGCCCTGGATGCTGCCCGGCTGGGTGCAGTTCGCGCTGGCCAC
>JBBSIT010000739.1:0-2692 GCA_038231995.1 Acetobacterales bacterium
ACGAGAGCTTCGACATCCTGCCGGCCAGCCAGCGCGTGTCCGAGACCGGCTGGTACGCCGGCACCGCCGACGCGGTGTATCAGAACATCGACATCATCGAGAGCTACGGGCCCGAGTTCATCGTGCTGCTGGCTGGCGACCACGTCTACAAGATGGATTACGAGGCGATGCTGCAGCAGCACGTCGAGCAGGGCGCGGACGTGACCATCGGCTGCATCGAGGTGCCGCGCATGGAGGCGACCGGCTTCGGCGTGATGGCGGTCGATGCCATGGACCGGGTCACCTCGTTCCTGGAAAAGCCCGCGGACCCGCCGGGCATCCCGGGACGCCCGGAGCAGGCGCTGGCCAGCATGGGCATCTACGTGTTCGAGTCGCGGTTCCTCATCGACCAGCTCCGGCGCGACGCGGCCGACCCGGCATCCAGCCACGATTTCGGCAAGGACCTCGTGCCTTACATCGTCGCCCGCGGCACCGCGGTCGCGCACCGCTTCGCGCAGTCCTGCGTGCGGTCCTCGGCCGAGGCAACCACCTACTGGCGCGACGTCGGCACGGTCGATGCGTACTGGGAAGCGAACATCGACCTCACCGACTTCGTGCCAGGCCTTGACCTATATGACCGGGACTGGCCGATCTGGACCTATGGCGAGATCGTGCCGCCCGCTAAGTTCATCCACGACGAGGCGGAGCGGCGCGGCCAGGCGATCAGCTCCCTGGTCTCGGGCGGCTGCATCGTGTCGGGCACCTCGGTGCGGCGCTCACTGCTGTTCACCGGCGTGCATACCCACTCCTTCGCCAACATCGAGGCGGCCGTCATCCTGCCCTACGCCGTAGTGGGCCGGCACGCGCGGCTGCGCGACGTGGTGATCGACCGCGGCGTGCGCATTCCCGACGGATTGGTGGTCGGCGAGGACCCGGCGCTCGACGCCGCGCGCTTCCGCCGCACGCCGCGCGGCGTCTGCCTCATCACCCAGCCGATGATCGACAAGCTCGGGCACGGTCCACCTGACCGTGCCCCACTTCAGCACAGCCCAGACACATGACGCCGCTCCGGGTCCTCTCCGTCGCGTCCGAGGCCTATCCGCTCGTGAAGACCGGCGGCCTGGCCGACGTGGTTGGCGCGCTGCCCGGCGCCCTCGCGGACGAGGGCATCGACATGCGCCTGCTGCTGCCGGGCTATCCCGCCGTGATGGGTGCGCTGGAGGGCGCCCGGACGGTGCACCGCCTCGGCGACCTGTTCGGCGGACCCGCCCGGGTTCTCGCGGGGAAAGCGGCCGGGCTGCGCCTGTTCGCGCTCGACGCGCCGCATTTGTTCGACCGGCCCGGCAACCCCTATCTCGGCCCGGACGGGCTGGACTGGCCGGACAACGCCCAGCGCTTCGCGGCCCTCAGCCAAGCCGCGGCAGCGCTCGGCGGCGGCGGCGTGCCCGGCTTCGTGCCGGACATCGTGCACGCGCATGATTGGCAGGCCGGCCTCGCACCCGCTTACCTGCACTACGCCGGCGGATCGCGACCCGGCACCGTCATGACCGTGCACAACCTGGCGTTCCCCGGGCGCGCGCCGGCCGCGCTGCTGGCCGCGCTTGGCCTGCCCGCGTCGTCGTTCACGGTGGAGGGCGTCGAGTATTACGGCGCGATCGGCATGCTGAAGGCCGGGCTGCGCTTGGCCGACCGGATCACCACCGTCTCGCCCAGCTATGCCGCCGAGATCTGCACGCCCGAGGGCGGCATGGGGCTGGACGGGCTGCTGCGCGCGCGCTCGGCGGTGCTGTCCGGCATCCTGAACGGCATCGACGAGGAGGTCTGGAACCCGAAGGTCGACCCGCATCTGCCCGCCCGGTTCAGCACGCGCCGGCTGCCGCGCCGGGCCATCAACAAGGCGGCTCTGCAGTCGCGCATGGGCCTGCTAGCCGACCCGGACGCGCTCCTGTTCGGCGTCGTGAGCCGGCTCACCCCGCAGAAGGGCACCGACCTGCTGCTCGCCGCCCTGCCGGCGCTGCTGGCGCAAGGGGCGCAGCTCGCCGTCCTGGGCTCGGGCGATGCCGCGCTGGAGCGAGGCCTGGCTGCCGCGGCTGCCACGCATCCCGGCCGGGTTGGCGCCGTACTCGGCTATGACGAGGCGCTGGCCCACCTGGTCCAGGGCGCCGCCGACGCCCTGCTCGTGCCGTCGCGCTTCGAGCCGTGCGGCCTGACCCAGCTCTGCGCCCTGCGCTACGGCGCGCTGCCCGTCGTGGCGCGGGTCGGCGGCCTCGCGGACACCGTGGTGGACGCGAACGAGGCCGCACTGTCCGCCGGTGTCGCGACGGGCATACAGTTCGCCCCCGTGACGCAGGCGGCGCTGGAGGGAGCGATCGGCCGTGCGGGACTGCTATGGCGGGACCAGGCGGCCTGGCGGCGGATGCAAGGCAACGCCATGAGCGCCGAGGTCGGGTGGCGCGGGCCGGCTCGCCGCTACGCCACGCTCTACCGGGACCTGGCGGCCAGCATGCGAGGCGAGCATCCGTCGTCCGGCGCCGCACCTCCGTTATCCGTGATTTAGCGATTGCACCGCATGGTAAGCGCCCACTCCGTATGAAGGTCATGGTCCCGTGAAACTGGCTTCGGCTCCCCGTCAGGACGCGGTGAAGGTCAGCGTCATCGTCCCGGCCTACAACGCAGCCGCCTACCTGCGTCAGAGTGTCGAGAGCATCCTCGG
>JBBSIT010000740.1:0-2691 GCA_038231995.1 Acetobacterales bacterium
CGCGGCCGCGATCCACTGCGACGAGTCCGCCAGCGCCGCATACCATTGTCCGGAGAACAGGGCCGGCGGCCATTCGATGAAGGCCCCGCGCGATACCGAGACCGGGATCAGGAACAGCGCCGGGCCGGCCAGGAAGGCGAGCACGCACACGCGGACCACACTCCCCATCCGCCCCGGAGCAGTCCGCAACCCGATCCGCGCCAACCCGGCCCCCACGGCATCCCATAGCCGCCCCAGCGCACCGAAGCCGCGCCGTAGCATGCGCCCTGCCGAACCCGGCCGCCCCTCTCCCGCATCGGCTCCGGCGACCCCGGCCCCGCCCGCGAGCGTCGACATTCCGACGAGCCGGTCGTAGGCCAGGAAGATCACGACTGTCGCCACGATCAGCAACGCTGAGATGGCCCCGCCGAACCCCCAGTTCAGCATCTCCTGGATCTGCTCGATGATGAGCTGTCCGACCATCGTCTGGCGCGGCGATCCCAGCAACGCCGGAGTGATGAAGAAGCCGAGCGCCGAGATGAACACGAGCAGCCCGGCCGCCGCGACTCCCGCCAGCGACAGCGGGAAGTAGATACGCCAGAACACCGAGCCCGCGCGCGCGCCCAGCGTCGATGCCGCCCGCTCGAGGTCCCGGTTGATCTTCTCGAGCACAGGCACGAGAGTCAGCATCGCGAGCGGCATGAGGGCATGGATCATCCCGACGAGCACCCCGGCCAGGTTGTAGAGCAGGTCGAGCGGAGCGCCGATGATGCCGAGCCGCTCCATCGCGTCGTTCACGACCCCATGCCGGCCGAGCAGTACGATTCACGCGAAGGTCCGCACCAGGAAGCTCGTCCAGAATGGCAACAACACCCACAGCATCAGCCGCGACCGGCTGCGCGGCTCGGCCCGGGCGATGGCGTAGGCCACGGGATAACCAGCCAGGAGCGAGACGAGCGCGGTCCAGAAGGCGATGTGCAGCGTGTTGAGCAGGACGGAGAGATAGACCGGCGAGCCGAGCAGGCGCGCGTAGTGGACCAGGCTCGGCTGCCCGGTCCCGTCCTGGACGCTGAGCAGCATGAGCTTCGCCACCGGGTAGACGAAGAAGCCCCCCAGCAGGACGGCCGCCGGCATCAACAGCAGCCAGCCGCCAAGCATCGAGGGTTGGCGCGTGGGTCGTCGCGATCCCGGCGCGTCAATGTCTACGGCAAGGGCCGAGACGGCAGTCATGCGTCCCCGCGCGGCATGACGATGCCGGCCTCTGCCGGCCACCCGAGGCGCACCGCCGCGCCCGGTCGTGGCGCGGTTTGTCCGGTCGTGAGCAGCAACGCCGCTAGGCGCTGCCCGCTAGCCGTCTCGATCTCCAACCGGGTCATCGCCCCGAGCATGACGCTCTCCCGGACGGTCCCTGGCAGGACGTTCCCGGGCGCGCCGTCCGGACCAGGGGCGCCGTCGTCGAGCAGCGCCATGCGCTCGGGCCGCACCGCGAGCAGGGCGTCACCCGAAGCCGGACACCCGTCCACGCTGCGGCCGTGCAGGAACGCGCCGGCTTCGGTCCGCACGGTGCTGATCAAGCCGTCCTGGCGCTCGACCGTCACCGGTAGCAGATTCGCCTCGCCGATGAAGTTCGCGGCAAACGGGCGCGTGGCGGCGATGGACGACGTTTCGCTCGGCATCGGCGCGGGCCAGTTCGTGACGTTGCTCGGGCCGAGCGGAAGCGGCAAGACGACCTGCCTGCGCGTGATCGCGGGGATCGTGCGCCCGGACGCCGGGCGGCTCGAGATCGCCGGTCGGGATGTCTCCGCCGTGCCGATGCACAAGCGTAACATCGGCATTGTGTTCCAGAACTACGCCTTGTTCTCGCACCTCGACGTGCAGCAGAACGTGGCCTATCCCCTGCGCGTGCGTGGGTGGAGCGCCGGGGCGGCCCAGCCGAAGATCGAGGCCGCGCTCGAGATGGTGCGCCTCGCCAGCTTCGCGAGGCGCCGGCCCGATCAGCTGAGCGGCGGCCAGCAGCAACGGGTCGCGCTGGCGAGGGCGCTCGTGTTCGAGCCGGATGTCCTGCTCCTCGACGAGCCGCTGGCCGCGCTCGACCGCGTGCTGCGCGAGGAGATGCAATTGGAACTGCGCCGCATCCACCGCGACATCAGGACAACCATGATCTGCGTGACGCACGACCGCTCCGAGGCGCTCGCGATGTCGGACCGCGTCATCGTCATGCGCGCAGGTCGGATCGTCCAGGATGACACGCCGCGCGGTGTCTACGAGCGCTCGACCTCGCGGTTCGTCGCGGAATTCCTGGGCGATACGAACGTGATCGCCGGCACGGTGTCGTGCTCAGGGGAGGGTGCCATATTCACGACCTCGGCCGGTCGAACGCTCGACGTCGCCCATCCCTTGTCGGTCGGAGCGAGGCCTATGGGACTCGTCGTGCGTGCAGAGAATGTACGGCTGCGTCCCGCGGACTCAACGACCGATCAAACGTGGCAAGGCGTGATCGCCGAAGCCCTCTTCTTGGGCGATTCGGTCCGGTTCGTGGTCGATGTTGCGCCGCACAGGCTTACGGCTCGGCTGCCCTTGCGTGCTGCCCTCGGGCTCTCGATTGGGTCCTTGGTCACAGTAGGGTTTGATAACGCGAGCACGCTTCTGTTCCCGCCGGAAAACCCGCCCTGAGCACGCTTACGCCTGGACGCGCTCTGGGACAAATCAAGA
>JBBSIT010000741.1:0-2653 GCA_038231995.1 Acetobacterales bacterium
ACGTGGCCGTGGCGGTCGGCCTCAAGCTGGTGTTCCTGGCCACCACGCTCGCCGGGCTGACCGGGCTGTGGCCGGCCATCCTCGCGGACACGGGCGCGACCGTGCTGGTGACGCTGAACGCGCTGCGGCTGCTGCGCTGGCGGCCGCCGTCCGCGAGTGACGGACCCGGTGTCGGCACGCCGTCCGCTGAGTACCCGATGCGTCCGGCGGCCACACCGGCGGTGGCGGGCGCGAAAGTGACCTCGTGAGCATGGGCGACAACTGATGAACCTGGCCACCGCCCTGCTCGACGCCAAGACCATGCTGGCGCTGGAGCCCGAAGACCTTGCAGGCGTGATCCTGGAGGTCGTCCAGCAAGGCCTGGCGTCGAAGTGCGGGGGTATGGCGATTGGCTGAGGACCTTGCGCCGGCGGCAAGTCGTCGTCGGGCCGCTCCGCCGCGGTGCGGACCCGGGCTGGCGGCGCATCGCCGGGCAGCACCGCGGCGCGCAGGCGTGGCGGCAGCGGGATCGGCTGCGGGCCGGTGGCCGGAGGCAGGTCGTCGTCGAGCGCGTCCGGCACGGCGTTGGCTGATACTCTCGGCGCGTTGCCGGGCAGCGGGACGATGGGCGCGAACATCGTCACCGCTTCGGTGAACGACCGCCGCTTCTGCCCGTCGCGGTTGGCGCCCGTCTGTTCGTTCAAGACATGGCCCTCCATCCGGGGCGCGGTTTAAGTCCGGGGATGATGATGGCTCATGCGTGCTGCCGCGCCCAGACGTGCTTCGCAGCCGGGAGGGAGCGGGTCGGTGTCGTTCGGCATCCTCGACCGAATATTAGGGTCGGCGCAGCCCATCCCTAATGGGCCTTCCGGTACTGGGATTAGCGTTCGCTGCAGCGCACAAAATTTGTCGCGCGGCAGCATGTGCCATGCTACACTCCCTCCCGCGGCGCCGCTCTGGCTGCGCCGCATCTTGGACGTTTCCTCCCTAAACTTGGCGGCGCTGCGAAGCGCCGCTTTTTTATGGTATGCGCCCTCTCATTCGGTCGCTGGTCAGGTCCTCGGGCGAGAGCCGGACATGGGAGATCCGCCACACGATCCCGATCGACAACGCGCGCGGGGACCTGCTGGTGACCAGCGAGTTCGTGACTCCGCTTGCGACCTGCCGCGAGGTCATCTTCTCCGTCGCGGACGAGGAGGAGCGGCAGCTGTTCACGACGACGCTGTGCCGCCCCGCCAGGACGAGGGTTGGAAATGGGCGTCGGACCAGCCTGCCGTGGAGCACTGGGGCGCCCTGCAGTAGAGCGGCTTCAAGTTGATCGGCAGCGTCTCGCGCATCACGAAGTGGGTTAAGCTCGCCAAAGGGATGCCGGGCACGATGAGGGAACATACGGTGATCGAAGTGCTGGTCGTCGGCGAGCCGACGAGGCCACGGTGGCGGCCCCCCGATTCTACGCGAGAACGGGCTGGCGTGATCATCGGTATACAGCCGGGCTGACGGCTGGAGCTGCTCTGCCCGACGTGCCCCGCCTCGCCATGCGAGCAGTAAATGGTGTCCCGGCTCGGGTTTCGGCGACCCTGAGCCATTTGTCGTAGCTGCCCGGCGGCGCCTGTATGCTTGGCGCGAAGCAGGAGGGAGCGGCATGTCCGTGGAGACAAGGCTGCTCTACAGCAGTGCGAACGGAGACCAGTGGCATCTCGTCCGCGATCCCGGCTCGGGCAAAGTGTCTGTCAGGCACGAGCCCAATGCCCCGTCGGGGGGACAGATGGCACAGTTCGAGATCGGCGAGTTCCTCATCCGTGGCGTCCACGGCCCAGAGCACACGGAGTTGCTGCGCCTGATCGGCACGTTGGTCGAGGGCGGTCCACGCGCCTAAGAGGCTGGGGAAAACCAAGGGGGAGCATACCGCCTCGGTCCGCCGACCCGGGCCTTCCAACACCTCCGCTCCTGAGGCAGCTCCACGACGTAGCCGCCAGGCCCGGTGTCCGTATGTCAGCACCTGCCAGGACGGGAAGGGACAGCTCGCGCTGATGACGAGGAACCTGCTCAAGCTCAGCACGAGGATGGCGATTTGATTCCGGCGCTTGTGCCTGGCGTTCGGCGCTCGGGCCGCATGGAGCGACCCGTCTCGGGCGCGCGCGTTCCAACAGGACGGCAAAGAAAGGAACGGCGCATGAAATGGCTCGGCGCGACGGTGGCCATCGTTTTGTGGGCAGCGTCGCCCATCCCGGGTGCATCGGCGCAGACGACAGCGCCATTGACCTACGCACAGCCGCTCAGCCCGGCCGGGATCACGGCTGTGCAGCAACGCCTCAAGCAGGCCGCCGCCTACGCGGGTCGCACGGACGGCATCTGGGGCCGGGACAGCGCAACTGCCCTGGAGCGGTTCCAGCGCAGCCACGGGCTGCAGGTCACGGGGCAGCTCAACCAGGCAACGGTCGCGACCCTTGGCCGCAACCCTGGGGAGCTTCTTGCCGTCGCCCCAGCCGGCGTCCCCGCGTCCCCTTCGGCGACCACCGCTTCGGAACCGCTGGGGCCGGAGGTTGTGCGCGCGATACAGGGCCGTCTTCGGCAACTCGGCTTCTATTCCGGCCAGATCGATGGGATCTGGGGTCCCGGCATGCAGTCCTCCATCGAGCGCTTCCAGCAGGGCCGCGCTCTGCAGGCGACTGGC
>JBBSIT010000742.1:0-2649 GCA_038231995.1 Acetobacterales bacterium
GCGTCGGCTCAAGGACTGGCGGCGGGACAAGGCGCATGAACTCGTGTTCGGGGCCGCGCCAGCCGGGGTTGAGCTTCCGCCAGCTCCATTGGACAGCGTTACGTAACGGAAGACCCGAGAGGGCGCGTCGACGGCGAGCGTCAGAGCGTGTTGGCGCCGGACGCCGCAATGGTGCTACGGGAGCATTCTGGTGAGGCAATCGGGCCGCGGCTCGGGAGCATTCCTGGATGAGGCAATACGAGGTCGGCGACAACCTGCTGGGCGCGAGCTACCGGCGCGAGGAGGGCGACATTCCCGCGGGCTTCGCCGGCGTGTTCGGGCGCATCGCCGAGCGGTATTTCCAGCGGTTCGGCGACCAGTCCGACGCGCTGGCGTCGATCGCGGCGAAGAACCACAAGAACGGCGTGGACAACCCGTATGCGCAGATGCGGAAGGACCTCGGCTACGAGTTCTGCCGCTCGGTCAGCGACCGCAACCCCTATGTCGCGCCGCCGCTGAAGCGCACGGATTGCTCGCTGGTGTCGGATGGTGCTGCGGCGCTGATCCTCACGGACGAGGACACGGCGCGGGCCATGGGCAAGGCGGTGCGCTTCCGCTCGGCCGTGCAGGTCAACGACTACCTGCCGCTGTCCCGCCGCGACCCCACCCAGTTCGAGGGCGCGGCCGAGGCTTGGCGGCAGGCGCTGGAGCAGGCCGGGCTGGACCTCGCCGACCTCTCCTTCGTCGAGCTGCACGACTGCTTCACCATCGCGGAGCTGCTGGCCTACGAGGCGATGGGCTTGGCGCCGCACGGGCAAGGGGCGCGGGCGGTGCTGGAGGGCTGGACGGCGGCGGACGGGAAGCTGCCGGTCAACCGGTCCGGCGGGCTGAAATCGAAGGGGCACCCGGTCGGCGCCACCGGCGTCTCGATGCACGCCATCACGGCCATGCAGCTCACCGGCCAGGCTGGCGCGATGCAGTTGCCGCGGACGGACGTGGCCGGCGTGTTCAACATGGGCGGCGCGGGCGTGGCCAACTACGTGTCGATCCTGGAGCCGTTGCGGGCGTGATCCCGACTACGAACCTCGCCACGCTGCTGCTGCAGTCGGCGGCGCGGTTCCCGGACCGGGCCGGGCTGATCCGGGGCGAGCGGGTCTGGACTTGGGGCGAGATCGCGGAGCGCGTGCGCCGGGCCGCCGGCGCGTTGGCGGCGCGCGGCGTGGCGACCGGGTGCTCGTCCATGCGCGCAACGGCCCGGCGATCCTGGAGACGATGTGGGCTGCCTGGATGCTCGGCGCCGTGTGGGTGCCGACCAATTTTCGGCTCACGCCGCCGGAGGTCGCCTATCTCGCCGCGAGCTCCGGCGCTGCCGTCCACCTGTTCGACCCGGCATTCCCCGAGCACGCGGTAGCCGCCGCCAACCCGGCGTTGCGCTTGAGCGTCGATCTCAGCGCGGGCTGGGAGGCGCTGGTGCAGGAAGGCCCGCCTTTGGCCGAGCCCGCGACGGTGGGACGGGACGATGCGTGCTGGTTCTTCTACACCTCTGGCACCACCGGGCGGCCCAAGGCGGGCGTGCTGACCCACGGGCAGATGGCATTCGTCGTGACCAACCACCTCTGCGACCTGATGCCGGGCACGACCGAGCGGGACGTTTCCCTTGTTGTCGCGCCGCTGTCGCACGGCGCCGGCATCCACGCGCTGACGCAAGCGGCGCGCGGGGCGGCCAGCGTGCTGACCGAGGGCGAGCGGCTGGACCCGGCGGAGGCCTGGGCGCTGGTCGAGCGGCACCGGGTCACGAACATGTTCACGGTGCGGACCATCCTGAACCTGCTCGCCCGGCACGAGGCGGCGGGGCGGCGCGACCACTCGTCGCTGCGCTATGTCATCTACGCGGGCGCGCCGATGTATCGCGCCGACCAGGTGCACGCGCTGCGCACGCTCGGGCCCGTGCTGGTGCAGTATTTCGGGCTGGGGGAGGTCACGGGCAACATCACGGTGCTGCCGCCGCACCTGCACTGCGCCGAGGACGACCCGGCCTTCCCGGTCGGCAGCTGCGGCGTGCCGCGCACCGGCATGGACGTGGCGATCCTGTCGGACGCCGGCGCGCGCTTGGCGCCGGGCGAGACGGGGGAGATCTGCGTGCGCGGCCCCGCCGTGTTCGCCGGCTACCATGGCGACCCCGAGGCGACCGCCAAGGCCTTCGCCCATGGCTGGTTCCACACCGGCGATACCGGGCATCTCGACGCAAGGGGGCTTCCTGTACATCACCGGCCGGCAGTCCGACATGTACATCTCGGGCGGCAGCAACGTGTATCCCCGCGAGATCGAGGAGGCGCTGCTGCTGCATCCCGCCGTGGCCGAGGCCTGCGTGGTCGGGATGCCGCATCCGAGATGGGGCGAGTCGGGCTGGGCGGTGCTGGTGCTGCAGCCCGGCGCCGAAGCGGACGCGTCCGCGCTGCTGGCCCACCTCGACGGCCGCATCGCCCGCTACAAGCACCCTGCCCGCTTCGTCGTGTGGCCGGAGCTGCCGAAATCGGGCTACGGCAAGGTCGCCAAGGCGGAGATACGGGGCCGGCTAGAGCAGCTTCACATAGGGTGAAGCCGCTCTGGTCTTTGTTTCAAGCGGCTACTCACCCTGACTGAACGCAAGAGGGCGCTCAGTCAGGGTGA
>JBBSIT010000743.1:0-2643 GCA_038231995.1 Acetobacterales bacterium
CGCGGGGCGGCTGCGCTGGGTGGTGGACCCGATCGACGGGACCAGCAACTTCGCGCGCGGCGGCAGCCGCTGGGCGGTCAGCCTCGGGCTCGTCGAGGACGGCGCGGCGCTGCTCGGCGTGCTCGTGGCGCCGGCGCTGGGCGAGACCTACAGCGCGCGGCAGGGCGGCGGCGCGTGGCTGAACGGGGCGCCGATCCGCGCGGCAGCGACCGCCTCGTTGTCCCGCTCCATCGTCGAGGTCGGCTGGTCGCCCCGGCGGACCGATGCGGAGTACTTCGCCCTCGCCGGGCGAGTCCGGACGGCAGGCGCCATGCTGCGCGGGGGCGGGTCGGCCGCGATCGGGCTGGCCGAGGTCGCCGCAGGACGGATCGACGGCTACGTGGAGGTGCACGTGAACGCGTGGGACGTGGCCGGCGCGCTCCCCATCCTCGCCGAGGCCGGGGCCCGGGTCAGCCCGTTCCTGCCGGCGGGGCTGACGAGCGGCGCGCCGATCCTGGCGGCGGCGCCGGGCATCGCGGACGCGTTGGCGGAGGCGGCCCGGCTGGCTTAACACCTATCCCGGGCAGGGGCGGGGTTGGGCGCGCTCCAGTCCTGTCCTGCATTCAGAGTAGCCCCGCCGCGTTGACGCTACTACGCTCGGCGGGCGGCAAGCAGAGGATTGACTCATGGCATCAGGCTTCATGTTCGCCACCGGGGTCGAGAACAGCTACCCGACGATCCAGGGCGGCACGCGCCGGGTCGATGAGATGGAGAAGTGCGGCCACTACGAGAAGTGGCGGCAGGATTTCGATTGCGTGCAGGAGCTGGGCATACGCTTCCTGCGCTACGGCCCGCCGCTGCCTCGGACCTGGCTCGGCGACGGGCGCTACGACTGGGGCTTCGCTGACGAGACCTTCGCCGAGCTGCGCCGGCGAGGCATCATGCCCATCGCCGATCTCTGCCATTTCGGCGTTCCGGACTGGATCGGCAACTTCCAGAACCCGGACTTCCCTGCGCTGTTCGCGCGCTATGCCGAGGCCTTCGCCCGGCGCTTCCCCTGGGTGCAGCTCTATACCCCCGTCAACGAGATGTATGTCTGCGCCAACTTCTCCGGCCGCTTCGGCTGGTGGAACGAGCAGATGACCACCGACCGGAGTTTCGTGACCGCGCTCAAGCACCTCGTGCGTGCCAACGTGCTGGCGATGCGGGCGATCCTGGAGGTGCGGCCGGACGCGATCTTCGTCCAGAGCGAGTCGAGCGAGTATATCCACGCGGCCAGCCCCGCCTCGATCGGGCACGCGGAATCCATGAACCAGCAGCGCTTCCTCTCGCTCGACCTCAATTACGGCCGGCGGGTGGACAGCGGCATGTTCGAGTTCCTGATGGCCAACGGCATGACGCCGGACGAATACCACTTTTTCCTGAACAACCGCCTGCGCCACCACTGCGTGATGGGCACGGACTACTACGTGACCAACGAGCACCGGGTGGTGCAGGACGGCAGCACCGAGGCGTCCGGCGAGATCTTCGGCTACGCCGAGATCACCCGCCAGTACCACGGGCGCTTTCAAATACCGGTGATGCACACCGAGACCAACCTGAGCCAAGGCCCCACCGGCCAGGAGGCGGTGAACTGGCTCCAGAAGGAGTGGGCCAACGTGCTGCTGGTGCGCAACGTCGGCATCCCTATCCTCGGCTTCACCTGGTATTCCATCACGGACCAGGTGGACTGGGACACGGCGCTGCGGGAGGACAACGGGCACGCCAACCCGCTCGGCCTGTTCGACCTGGACCGCAATATCCGCCGGGTCGGCCAGGCGTACAAGCAGCTCATCGCCGACTGGTACAGCGTCCTGCCGGCGCAGAGCTACTGCCTCGTGCTGCCGCTCGACATGCCCGGCGACCCCGACCCCGATCCCCGGTCCGACCAGATGCGCCGCCATGCCGTGCGCACCGCCCAGCAAGGTGGCGCGCGCCCAGCCCAGCCATAGCCAGTCCAGTCAGGCAGAGCGCTGGAAATGCACCTGCCGCGCCTCGCGCGGGCGATGCCGGCCAGTTCTCCCCAGCCGCAGCAGCGCGCCCGCCAGGGCAGCGCCGGCGCATGGTCCGGCGATGTAGATCCAGAACCCGTGCCACACATCCGCGACCATAGCCGGTCCCAGGCTGCGCCGGGTTGGCGCTGGTGCCCGACAGCGGCGCCTCCAGCCAGGTCAGCAACGCGAACAAGGGCGGGTTGACCAGGGGCGTGAAGGGCTGCGTGCGCCGGTGCGCGGCCATGACGAACAGCAGCGCGACTAGCGCCGCGGTGTCCGACCTCGCCCAGCAGCGGCGCCCAGGGTGGGGAGGCGGCGAGCGGGAGGGTGGCGCTGAACTCGATGCTGCGCCCCAGCCCGCCCCAGGCCAGCAGCGCCGCAGCACCCGCCACAGCGCCCGCACACTGCGCCAGCACGTAGCCCGTGGCGTTCCGCCAGCGTATCCGACCCTCCAGCCAGAAGGCGAAGGTCACGGCCGGATTGATGTGTGCGCTAGCGTGGTGCAGGGATCAGGGAAGCGGGGGCACTGACCTCAACCGCGCCTGAGATCAGGCGATACGGACGTAACTCGGGCGTCCCAGTTCCAACATGCGGTTGAGTGCGTGGACGGATACTCTCCACCTCGGTCGCC
>JBBSIT010000744.1:0-2632 GCA_038231995.1 Acetobacterales bacterium
GACCAGCTCCGCAGCGACGCCGCCGCGATGCTGCGCGAGCTTGCCGCACGGCACCCCGGCGTGCCCCTGTTCGCGATGGGCGAGAGCATGGGCGGCGCCGTGCTGATGACGCTCGCGGTGCAGCCGGACGCGCCGGAGGTGGCGGGCTGGATCCTGATCGCGCCGGCGGTGTGGGGCCGCGCGCAGATGGGCGTGGCGCTGAGCACCGGGCTGTGGCTGGTGTCGAGCATAGTGCCCGGCATGCATGTGACGGGCGCTGAGGTGCGGATCCGCGTGGTGCCGAGCGATAACCGCGAGGCGATCCGTCGGCTGGCCCGCAACCCGCTGACCATCCGCCGCACCCGGTTCGACGTGCTGCGCGGCCTGGTGGACCTGATGGACGAGGCGCAGGACGCCGCCCCCCGCCTGCGCGCCCCGGTCCTGGTGATGTATGGCGAGCGGGACGACCTGGTTCCCCCTGCGGCCACTGCCCGCACCTGGCGCGCCATGCCGCCCGAGGCCCGGCGAGCGCTCTATCCCGCCGGCTATCACCTGCTGCTGCGCGACCAGGGCCGCGCCGCCCCGATCGGCGACGTGCTGTCTTGGATGCGCGACCCGGCCGGCTGGCTTCCCTCCGGCGCCGACACGGCCGCCGCCGCCTGGCGCGCGACAGGGCGCTGAACGACGCCCTTTGCGCGGGCGCCGCATCCGGGTTATGAGAGGCGCACGGACCCGTAGCTCAGTTGGATAGAGCGCTGCCCTCCGAAGGCAGAGGTCGCACGTTCGAATCGTGTCGGGTCCGCCAATCTCGACAACGCGCCATGAGCCGTCTGAACTGCGCCGCGTGCATGTCGGGCGAACCGACGGCCGGGCCAAGTGCAGCCTATCTGGACGCCATCGAGGCGGACTGTATCAAGACCGAGCTGAAGTCCCCGATGAAGACGCAAGCCGTCGTGCGCACACGTTCGCGAGCTTGCAACCGGCGCATGGCCCGGTGCGCTGAAGGACGGTCCCGGCGCGAAGGAGCCACCACCTGATGTCAGACAAGACCATGCCCGCGGTGGCATCAGCACTGAGCAGGCGAGGCATGCTCGGAGCCTCGGTGTCTACCGCCGCGATCGCGCCGCTCGCCGCGGCGATGCCGGCCGGACCTGCCGCCGCGCAGGCCGTCCCCCCGGACCCGCGACGGCCGGCCAACGTCAGCCTGACCGTCAACGGCCGGGAGCACCGGCTGGCGCTCGACGGCCGCACGTCGCTGCTCGACACGCTGCGGGTTCATCTCGGCCTGACCGGCTCCAAGAAGGGCTGCGACCACGGCCAGTGCGGCGCCTGCACCGTTCTGGTGGACGGCCGGGCGACGCTCTCGTGCCTGACGCTGGCGACGATGGTGCGCGGACCGGTCACGACCGTCGAGGGCCTCGCCGCCGCCGACGGGACGCTGCACCCGATGCAGCAGGCGTTCATCGACCAGGACGCGTTCCAGTGCGGCTACTGCACGCCCGGGCAGATCGTCTCGGCAATCGCCTGCGTGAAGGACGGCCGCGCCGGGGACGACGCCGCGATCCGCGAGTACATGAGCGGCAACCTGTGCCGCTGCGCCGCCTACCCGCACATCGTCGCGGCCATCAACCAGGCCAAGACCCAGATGGAAAGAGGCTAGGCCATGCGCCCCTTCCTGTACGAACGCGCCGACGACGTGCCCGCCGCCGTCCGGGCCGCCTCGCCGTCTACTTCCGGGGCACGCACGCCGCCGACCGAAGCGCCCGCCCAGTTCATCGCCGGCGGCACGCTGATGCTGGACCTGATGAAGCTCGACACCATGCACCCCGAGGTGCTGGTGGACATCAACGGGCTCGAGGCGGCGCATGGCCGGATCGAGACGACACCGGACGGCCTGATGCTCGGCGCCCTGGTGCGCATGAGCCAGGTGGAGGCGCACCCGGCGATCCTGCGCGATTATCCCGTCATCGCGCAGACCATGCAGCTCGCCGCCAGCTCGCAGCTCCGCAACATGGCAAGCCTCGGCGGCAACGTGCTGCAACGCACGCGCTGCCAGTATTTCCGGGACCCGAGCTGGGCCGCCTGCAACAAGCGCGAACCCGGCACCGGCTGCGCAGCACTTGAGGGCGTGAACCGCAAGCACGCGATCCTGGGCGTGAGCGACAACTGCATCGCGAGCTACGTGGGCGACTTCGCGCAGGCGCTGGTGGCGCTGGGCGCCGGCGTGCAGACGATGCGCCTGGAAGGGCCGCGGACGATCCCGTTCGACCAGCTCCACACCGGGTCGGACGACCCGAACCGGGAGACCGTGCTGGCGCCGGGCGAGCTGATCACCGGGTTCATCGTGCCCGCAGGGCCATGGACCCGGCGCTCGCTCTACGTGAAGGTGCGGGACCGCGAATCCTACGCCTACGGCCTGGCAACGGCCGCGGTCGCGCTCGACCTGCGCGATGGCGTGGTGAACGAGGCGCGCATCGGCCTCGGCGCCGTGTCGTACCGCCCCTGGCGGTCGCACGAGGCGGAGGCGGCGCTTCGGGGCAAGCGCCTGGACGAGGCCACCGCGGACGCAGCGGCGCAGGCGGCCTTCGCCGGCGCCCGCCCCCGGCAGGAGAACGCCTACAAGATCGAGCTCGGCCGCCGCACCCTGGTGCGC
>JBBSIT010000745.1:0-2629 GCA_038231995.1 Acetobacterales bacterium
CGCCGCAAGCTGCCGCTGCTTGCGGCTTTTCCCCCCTCAGCACAGGCTCGCCCTGCCTGAGGACGTGTTGGACGAGATCCTGGAGGAGCGCGTGGCGAGTGCCCGGGGCCGGCAGGTCCCGCGCGGGGTCAAGCGCAAGATGAGCGGCTATCCCCTGCGCCCGCGCACGCCACAGCCAATCACGCGCATCGACTTCAGCGCCGCCGTCCGAATCGCAAAGTGAACAGTATTGGGACTAACCCGTCTTATTCACGAGACAGCCGCAAATTGCCGTTTTTCTGAATAATTTCAGTCGGATAGCAGAAACCGGACTGTGGCAAATTTTGCCACAGGCGCGATCTTAGGAGGCCAGTCTTTCCAAACACTTGGTGGTTCGTTGCCGTTCCGGCGAATAAGATGGGCTAACTAAGCGTTCACGACAGGGCAGCCATACTTTGCACTGCGGCGCTTGTGGCGCAGTGTCGTCCCCCACATGTCGGGTATAGCATGATAAAGATTGTAAGCTGGAACCTGCTGCGCCTCACCGGCGCGAGCCTTGACGACGTGGTGCGGCTCGTGCACCGGGAGCGGCCGCAGTTGCTCCTGATGCAGGAGGCAACGCGGGCGATCGACGCGCTCGCGTCGCGCATCGGCGGGCACTACGCGCGGGTAGCGCTGCCGGGGCGCATCCATGGGTTGGCACTTTGGAGCCCGGTGCCGCTGCCGGCGGCGTCGGTGCTGCCGCTGCCGGCGGGGGCGATGTTCCACCGGGTGTGCCAGATCGTCGATCTCGGGCCGTTCTCGGTGGCGAACGTGCACCTGTCGCACGGGCAGGTGCTGAACCGGCGCCAGCTCCGCTGCATCGCGCAGGCGCTGCCGCCGGCCGCGGCCGTGCTGGGCGACTACAACCTGGTCGGCCCGGCGCTGCTGCCGGGCTTCCGCGACGTCGGTCCCCGCGAACCCACGCATATCGCCGGCGACATGGTGCCTCTGCGCATCGACCGCTGCCTGGTGCGCGGGCTGATCTGCACCAGCGCCCGCGCCCTGTCGCGCGAGGCGTCGGACCACCGGCCGATCGTGGTGCGGCTGACGACCGCGGAGCAGAAGCTGGCAAGGGCGGCCTAACCGCAGCTTATCCATTACGGACCTGCCCGCCCCGGTGCTATAGGGTGGGAAAGTCCGACATGGGGAGGCTGGGATGCGGCTCACGATCAACGGAACCCTGCGCGACGTTGATGTAGAACCCGACACGCCTTTGCTCTGGGTGATCCGCGAGCAGGTCGGGCTCACCGGCACCAAATACGGCTGCGGCATCGCCCAGTGCGGCGCCTGCACCGTGCATGTGGACGGGACTGCGGTCCGGTCCTGCTCCATGCCGGTCTCGGCCTTTGCCGAAGGGCAGAAGATCGTCACCATCGAGGGGCTGTCGCCGGACGGGTCGCACCCCTTGCAGAAGGCGTGGCTCGCGCTCGATGTGCCGCAATGCGGCTACTGCCAGGTCGGCATGATCATGTCGGCCGCGGCCCTGCTGGCGGCGACGCCCAAGCCCACGGACGCCGAGATCAACGCGGAGATGACCAATATCTGCCGCTGCGGCACCTATGGCCGCATCCGCGAGGCGATCCACCTCGCCGCCGGCGGCACGACCGCGGCCGGATAGGGGGAGCAATCATGAGCAACGCACACGTCTCGCGCCGCCTGTTCCTGGCGGGCGCCTCCGCCGGCGGCCTGTCGCTGGGGTTCCACATCCCGTTCGCCGCCGCTCAGGGCGCGACCAAAGGCGCGGTTGCGCCGGAGGTCAACGCCTGGGTCGTGGTGAAGACCGACGACGCCGTGGTGATCCGCATTGCCCGGTCCGAGATGGGCCAGGGCACGCTGACCGGCCTCGCCCAGCTCGTGGCGGAGGAGCTGGAGTGCGACTGGTCCCGGGTATCGACGGAGTATCCGACGCCGGGTCAGAATCTCGCGCGCGGCCGGGTCTGGGGCAATTTCTCCACCGGCGGCAGCCGCGGCATCCGCGAGAGCAACGAGCTGGTCCGCAAGGGCGGGGCGGCGGCGCGCATGATGCTGGTGCAGGCCGCGGCCAATGGCTGGGGCGTGCCGGCGAGTGAATGCCGTGCGGCCAAGAGCGTCATCACCCACGGCCCGTCCGGGCAGACCGTGACCTACGGCCAGGTGGCCGACGCCGCCGGCCGGCTGGAGGCGCCGCGCGACGTGCCGCTCAAGGACCCGAAGGACTGGACGGTCGCGGGCAAGCCGGTGAAGCGGCTCGACACGGCGGAGAAGCTGACGGGCGCGCAGGTGTACGGCATCGACCTCACGATGCCGGGCCTGCTCAACGCCGCCATCCGGGACTGCCCGGTGTTCGGCGGCGCCATCAAGAGCTTCGACGCCGCCACGATCCGCGCCATGCCCGGCGTCAAGCACGTCGTCCCCGTGGGCGACAGCGCCGTTGCCGTGGTGGCCGACACGTACTGGCGGGCCAGGAAGGCGCTCGACGCCCTGCCGATCGTGTGGGACGAGGGGCCGAACGCGGCGGTGTCGAGCGAGACGATCGCCGCCACGCTGCGGGAAGGGATCGACGCCGAGGAGGCCTACGAGGGCAACAAGGCGGGCGACGTGCGGGCGGCGCTGTCGGGTGCGGCCAAGC
>JBBSIT010000746.1:0-2622 GCA_038231995.1 Acetobacterales bacterium
GCCCCTGTACCGGCCGGCGGCGACGAAGCCGCCGCCGTCCAGGCAGACGTGATGCTGCCGGACCAGGGGCAGGTTCCGCCGCTCGAAGGCGCGCCAGTGCCGCAGGCCGAGGGTGTCGCGTTGCCAGATCGACAAGGCATTCGCGCTGATGAGCACGGGAGCGCCGAGGCGCCGCGCTGTCCACCACAGGGTGGTGTCGGCGAGTGCCGGCAGGCCGAGCAGGAAGGCCGGCCGGTGGGTGGCAAGGGTCCGATCCATGGCCGCCTCAGCCCAGCCCGAGGGTAAGCTGGCTTCCGGTGTCCCGACCGCGGGGCCAACGCGCTGCGGGGTCCGGGGGCGGCGACATGAGCACGGCCCGCAGCATGCCGGGATCGACAGGCGATGCGCCGCCGGCATACTTCGCTTGCAACCGCGCGAACTCCGCGCGCTCGGCGAGGTCGCGCTCCACCGCCAGCCGGGTCCGGTAGAAGCCGAGCAGATCGGCGGCGCGCAGGCGCCGGATGACCTCGCGTTCGACGTCGCACCAGGTCACGTTGGGTGAGCCATAACCCGGCCAGGCCGTCACCTCGGCGAGGAACTCGACCTTGCCCGCCATCGAGGTGAAGAATTCCTCCCAGAAGCCAATGCGATTGTAATGAGCAATCATTCCGAAGCAGTGCATGAGTTGGGCGTAGAAGCGCTGCGTGAAGTGGTGTTCCGGAAAGTCGGACGTGCAGAAGCGCAACATGTGGACGGTGAACCACAACTTGGTTGATGCTGGCGTGAAGCGCGTTGGCGTGAAACTCGCCTCGCTCGGTTCGGGATAGCGAATCTCCCGCACGATCGCGGGTGGCAGGGCATTTCCCCGGTTGGCGTTGCCTGTCCCCTGCCCTGTCCGGCTGTTGCGTCCCATGGTTGCCTCCTTCTCGCGTCAGCCTCCTGGCCGATGCGGTCCGGAGACGCCGGCCGTGCGGGGCGGGTCGAGAGCGGCAGGGCTTGCCCTGCCGGGACCGCAAGCCACGCGCAGCCGGGCCATTTGGCCCGGGGAGCATGGCGCGGACCCACCTCTCGACGCGGCCCGTGGGCTGGCGCAGCCTTTCTCCCTTCCTGTCTCGCCGCTTCGTCTCGATCGCGTCCAGGTGGTCCTGCACGAGATCGGGATTCGGGCGATCGGACAGGTCAGCTCCTCGATCGCGGCGGCGAGTCGAGCGGCTGAGAGGTGGACGGTCTGGCGCCGTTTCGCGGGCGTTCCGCGATGAGGCCAGGCAATCGGCTGTGAGATGGCTGAGGCCGTTCGTCATGCCGCCTGGTCCAGTCCGCACGCCGGCAATGGACGACCTGGACGCCAACGGTAGAACTGCAGGTCCGGCAACGAGGGATACGCGGTGCCCCCCTGGGTCAGTCCGAGGTCGTCGTGCAGGATGAGCAGCCGCACCGCCACCGTCCTGCGGCGCCCGTCGCGTAGTGACCGGACCACGGCCATGTTGGAACGGCCGGAGCGATAGGCGTCCTCCCATTGTCCGGTCTCGCGGTTGCGGCGCGCGGCGCCCATCGTTCCATTCAGGAAGGCTTCGACCGTCCAGGGTGTCCTGCAGATCGCCTGGCCGCCGTAGCGATCCCGAAAGAACGTATCGTCTTGGAGGTAGAACGTCGATCCCACGGCGACAACGCCGACGCGGAGCGGGTTGTGCCCGCCTCGGGCGCACTGTGCGTAGTATTGGCGGATCACGGCTTCCTCCATGGAGCCTGCGCGTCGAAGCGCTGCAGCGCAGTGGGGCCGCGATCGGCGTCGCCCGCGCGGTCGGCACGCAGCTGGTCGAGGTGCGCTTTCGTGAGGTCAGCGAAGGGGGCGAGCGGCAGGGCGAGGTCCTCGGGCCGCAGCACCTCGCGGTGGGAGGCGCCGAGCCAGAGTACGATGGGGTCAGTGTCGTCCCCGGCCGACTCATCCTCCACTTGCGCGAAATAAGTGATCATGGGGTTGTCCCATCCAACGACCACGGTGAGGCCCTGGTATTTGGCCGGGATCTCATGCCGGCTCACGGGCGGCTTCCTTGGGCGAGTGCTTGGTCCGTGGCTGCCGCAGATGGCAAGTCGGTCCCTTGAGCGTCCAGCACGTGCATGAATTCGTCCTGGCCAAATCCGTTGCGGTTGGATGCAGCGTCGTAGCCGCTCGGCTTGCGATGTCCTTTTGCGAGCTGAACGGAGACGTAGAACGAGCTGTTCGGGTGCTCGGCACGTACTCGCGCGCCGAAGCGCGCCACGGCGGCCCTAATGTCCGGTACGGTCGAGATCGCGGTCAGGGCTTCCCTGGCCAGCGATGGGCCGAACAGGTCGATGGTCTTGGTAGTGTAGCCCCGCTCGCGGGTGAGCGCGCCGGGTATGGTGGACAGCGTCACGGTGACAGGCATGGTGGTCCTCTCGGGTGCGCGCACGGCCGCACGCGGCATCTCACGTGCGTGCGTCGGCCGTTGCGGATGGGAATGCAGGGGTCACTCCCGGTCGATACCGGGAGAACTGGTACGGCGATGTCGGCCGGTCAGGCGCCCGGCGGCGCTTCGGTCCTGGCGATGACGGGTCCGGTGCCGTGCACGGCCGCATACTCGTCATAGGCGACGTCGGCCGCTTCGTCCGGCGGCACTCGGC
>JBBSIT010000747.1:0-2617 GCA_038231995.1 Acetobacterales bacterium
GCAGCATGCTCTACGAACTGATCCCCAACATGCCCACCATCCGCCTGCGGCCACTCGTCAAACAGTTCGGCCAGATGCTAGCCGGGCAACCGGTCTTTTCAGAGATGTTCGGTGCTATCTGAAAATGAGGGGAGTCTTGAGAGCAAACCCAGGAAAAGGCGTGATGGCAGCCCCGATCGCGCCGTGGGACCGGAGACATGGCGCGCCAGGGCGGCGAAGAACTGGCCGATCACCATGCGCGCCGCCCCGTCGAGCAGCCGGCCGCCCACGGACGCGACCTTGCCGCCGATCCCGGCCTCGTAGGCATAGCGGATGGTCGTCGTCCCGCCCGCTTCCTCCAGCGTGATGCGGCCCGATCCGCCGCCTCGACACGATCGCGCGGATCTCCGCGTGGCCGTGCGGAGAGCGCAGGATCGCGGCTTGCAGGGTGCCGGGGCGCGTGCCGAGATCGTCGATGTAGTGGCCCCGGCCGGTGAGCAACGCGGCGTCTTCCACGCGCGGCAGCGACCGGCCGACCCAACCTTCGACAGCAAGCTCCATTGGCGTTGGATTTCCCCCGGCACAGTTCGGCGCCACCGGACGGATCTGGTCAGGTCACGCAGCCAGGCTCGATACCGAGGCGTCTCAGAATATCAGGCTGCTCTCGCCATGCCTGCGATGCCCCGGAACGCGCTGGGCGTGGCGCCGGCATGGTCTCGGAAGAACCGGGTGAAGTGCGCCGGCGCGCTGAAACCGAGCCGGTCCGAGATGGCCGCGAACGAGTCTGTCCCTCGACGGAGGCCGCGACCGCCATCTCCATGCGGATCATGTTCAGGAACAGTCTCGGCGGCGCCCGCACCGAGGCCTCGAACGCCCGGAACAACCCGGCCCGCGACAGGCCGGCTGCGCGGGCGAGGCCCGACATGTCCGTGACGGCGCCGGGTTCGCTGCGCATCATTTCGATCGCACGCCGGACGCGATGGTTGGTGATGCCGTGCCGCGCGAAGCTCGCGAGGGAGGTGGAGACCGAACGCCACGAGGTGAAATGCTTGATGAGCGCAACCATCAGTTCGGTCAGCAGCGCCTCGTGCTCCGGCGCCGCATCGGGGGCATGCACCATCGCGGCGGCAAGATCGTTCTTCAATCTCCGGATGCGGGCGGAGATCTCGCCCGTCGGGTAGTCGAGGAAGCCAGGCGCGCCGCTCGCGGCCCAGTTCGGCCGGAAGCAGCGGAGCCAGCCAGGCTCGATGTAGAGCGCCAGGATGATGGTGCGGGTCCGGCGCGGGTTATGGACATAGGCGTGCGGCTCCCACGCATTGACGAGGACCGCGGTCCGGTCGGTCAATGGCGCCAGGCGGTCGCGAATGGAGAAGGAGAACTGCGTGTCCGCGCCCTCGACCTTCAGCAGGACATGGCAATGCGGATGCGCGTGCCGGACGAGCAGCCGGTCCATATCCAGCAACGCGACCCGGCCGAAGGCGCCATGCGCTAGCCGAAGGGCGGTCGACATGCCTGCCGCAGCACGGAGAGGTCAGTCATTGAATGCATGGGTCCAATCCGCAGGTTTCGAGCCACCATAGGATGGCATCAAGTGCAGCGCGACTCTCGGCCGAGCTTGCGCCCGGTGCAGCCTGAGCGGCGCTGATGGCGTGGATGCTTGTGACAATGGCATTGCCCAACAAAACAGCCCGGCCCGTCGTCTACTGCAAGCCGCTCCTGCCCAATCCGCCGACATGCCATGCCGCTTCCAGCCTGCTCAGGCCAGCATCGTCCACTGTCGCACTCAGAGCAGGGCGCAGCCACCCTCGCCAAGTGGCCGAAAGGCCTTCTCCTGGTGTCGATCCCAGCAGCTTGTAGAAGTCATATTGATGCTTCGAATCTGATGGCGCCTTGACCTGCAGCAGGAGCAAGGGGTGCATCACCCGGCCATCGGCTCGGATCAGCACGTCCTTGTTGGCGAAGTCGTTCATCGGGGTGGCCTTCATCTTCCGCAATAGCGGGGCCGGAATGGCCGAGTTGCACGCCTGGCACCGCGCCGGTCGATTTGATGAAGTTGGTGATGCGCCGCAGCATCGGCACGTGATCATCGGACCAGATGCCCGCGCAGCCCGGCGTCATCCGCCCCTCCGGCGCCGCCCACGGCGCGGGCGCCCAGGTGGACCAGGTGCCAGTCGGTCATCACCCCGTCCGTGCCGCAGGAGTACTGCGTCATCGGCGAGATCGCGATGCAGTTGCGGAGATGCGCGTCTTTCAGGCGAAACTCGCTGAACAGTCCAGGCATGGTCAGACCACCTTGTCGCTGATCGTTTGCGGCACCGGCACGCTGCCGGCGAAGGACGGCCGGCCTTCGCCGGTGGCTGAGCGCCGCCAGGCCGGGATGCCGGGCGCGCCACGGGTAGTCGGGAAGCGCACGTCCAGGTAGCCGCACACCGTTCCGGCGGCGATGTCCGCCAGGCCGAACCGGCTGCCGACCATGAACTCGCGGTCCCCAGCCCAGCCAGCCAGGGCGCCCATGCCGCCGTCCACCTTGCGCATTTGCCGGGCCTGCCACTCCGCGCTCTGCTGCGCGGCCGGGCGGCGCCGCTCCCAGAACAGCAGCACGAGCGCATCGCACACGCCATCCGCGACGACCTCGACC
>JBBSIT010000748.1:0-2609 GCA_038231995.1 Acetobacterales bacterium
ATCAGGGGCACGGCATCGCAGTCACCTTCTCTGGCCAGAGGCGGACAGGACCATGGTTTTCAAACTGGACGCGGTTTAGAAGCCCGCCTAGCAGCGATACCGACCATACGGACCTTACCCGCGAGGAACTCGATGAGGTGAGGCACTTGCGGCAGGTAGAGGCCGACTTCGAGAAGTGGGTCGTATCATTCAAGGAGATCAAGCAGCCGGACGGCCTATGGACGCTGCAAGCGCGCTACGACCGCCACACGGCAACGCCCGCGAGCAGCCCTGTCATGGCGGGCGCAGCACTCGGAGGCGGCCTTGGGGCGGCAGTCGGCGGAGTGGTCGGCGCCGCTGCCGGCGCCGCGCTCGGCGCTGCCGCCGGGGCTGCCTTCGGCGGCGACGGAGCGTCCGCGCCGGCAGTTGGCGCGAAACCCCCGAGAGACGTCGCGACCGCGTTGCGGGACGCTGCCGGACGGGTCGGCGTCGATCCAGAGGTCCTAGCCTCCATCGCCTTCATCGAATCCAGCTTCGACCCGGCGGCAAGGAACCCCCGCTCAAGCGCCTTCGGCCTGTTCCAGTTCATCGACAGCACCTGGAACGACGTGGTCGCCAAGCACGGGGCAGCGCGCAGTTTCACGGCGGCGGACCGAAAGGACCTGGACTGCCAATGCGTGATGGGCGCGGAGTTCCTGCGGGACAATGCCGGGTTCCTCGCGGGGAAGCTGGGCCGCAAGCCGGATGCGGGCGAATGCTACGCGGCGCATTTCTTCGGCACGGGCGGCGCCGCGAGTTTCTTCGCGCATGACGACGCGACCCGGGCCGACGCGGCGCTGGGCCAGCGCGCCGGGAGCGTGATCGGCGCCAACGAAAGCATCTTCCTGGATCACGGACGGATGCGGACGGTCGGCGAGGTCCGGGCGTTGTTCGATGACAAGATGGCCAAGGCGGCCGCCGAGGCACGGCGCCGGCTCGGTGCATCCGCTCCGGCGGCAGCCCCCAAGGCGAGGTCCGGTCCGGTCGCCGCCGCCGAGCCACCCTGGCTGGGCACCGCCCGCGGCGAGCTCGGCGTCAAGGAGGTCGATGGGAGCGGCAACAACCCGCGCGTCATGGAGTATTTCTCGTGCACGAGCCTCGGCTCCCAGCCCGACGAGGTGCCGTGGTGCGGAGCCTTCGTCAGCTTCTGCCTCGGCAAGGTCGGGATGATCGAGAAGGGCAAAGGGTCCGCGCGGGCAGGCAACTGGCTGACCTGGGGCGTGCCGCTCGATCAGCCGCGCCCGGGATGCGTGGTGGTCCTGAAGCCGCAGACGCCGACAGCCTCGGGCCATGTGGCCTTCTGGGTCGGCGCGGACGGCGGCCGGGTCCGTCTGCTCGGCGGCAACCAGCACGATTAGGTGAACATCACGGAGTTTCCCAGCACGGACGTGAGGCCGAGCGGCTACCGGTGGCCCGCCAACGCCTGATGAACCGTACCTGAAAATCGGATCAGCAGGCTGGCGATGAAGCTGCCGCCCGCTGATCGGCTTCCGTCCGGCCCTGCGTCCCAGTCAAATCAGAGCGGGCTGCTACGTCCGGAACGTCCCGCTCGGCTCCTGCGTGTGCGCCTCGAGGAACCATAGCTGCTTGTCCATGCCGCGCGAGATCTCGGTCAGCAGGTCGGACGTGCCCGCGTCGCCCGCTTCCTCCGTGTCGTCGATATTCTGCCGCACGGCGTTGGCGAACTTGGCGTAACGGTCGATCAGCGCCTTGATATAGTCGGCGATGGCGTAGATGTCGGTGGGGTAGGGCTGCAGGTTCGTCTCGCGATTCACCTCCTGCACCGTCCCGCGCGCGGTGCCCCCGAGCTGGGTGATGCGCTCGGCCATCATGTCCACCCACTTGTCCTGCTTGTCGCGGAAGCCGTCGAGCATCAGGTGGACGCCGATGAACTCCGGTCCCTCCAGGTTCCAGTGCGCCTGCTTGGTGATGAGGCTGAGGTCGATCCCGTCGGCCAGGCGTGCCTGAAGGCACTCCATCGAGGCCGCCTTGGCGTTGCTCTTCGTGTCGTTGTTGGTCTTGTGCAGACGCGCGCCCTGCGTCTGGTCCTTCAGCTCGGACGGGTTCTTCTCGGATTGGGTCTTAGCCATGGCGTGCGTTCCAGTGTGGTTGCCCCACGCTAACGCCGGCCCTTACGCAACGTTGCGTGCCGTCCGCTGCGACGGATCGACCGCGATGTAGCGGCACGGCAGCGGCGCGTCGGGCGAGGCGAACACGCTCACCCGCGCGAGCAACGCCCTGTCGTGGTCCGACAGCCGCATGGCTTCGCGCAGGTGATCGGTCCAGTTCAGCACCGCCCAGATCTCCAGGTAGCCGTCCGGATGCGCCACGTCCTCATACAGCCGCCAGACAATCGCCCCGGCGCGTCCGCGCACGTGCTGCACCTCGTCCATGGCCGACAGGAACACGCCGAGGTCCTTGGCAGTGACCGTGTAGCGCATCGTCTCCATGACGCGTCCGCGGTCCAGCGCCAGCGTGGTGGCCAGCTCAGGCGCTGCCGCCTCCGGCAAGGGCAGCGTGGGCACTGTGGCAGCGTTCGCGGCCGAGTAGTCCAGTCCGAAGCGGCGCACGCCGAAGGCGGCGACGGCGGC
>JBBSIT010000749.1:0-2597 GCA_038231995.1 Acetobacterales bacterium
AGCTGCGGGCCAACTACTTCGCGCTGCTGCAGATGTGTGACGCCTATCTCGGCCGGGTGCTGGACTGGATGGATGCGACCGATGCCTGGTCCGATACCGCGATCATCCTGTCCACCGACCACGGACTGCTGCTTGGCGAACATGAATACTGGGGCAAGAACCGGCCGCCCTTCTACGACGAGGTCGCGCATATCCCGCTGATGATCCATCATCCGGATTTCGCCTCGCAGGCAGGAGCGCGACGCCGCGCCTTGACGCAGACGATCGACCTGATGCCGACCATCCTCGACATGTTCGAAGCACCAGCGCCGGCCGAGGTGCGCGGCCGTTCCCTGATGCCCATGCTCGGGCGCGAGCAGGCCGTGCGCGAGGCGGCGCTCTATGGGCAGTTCGGCGGCGCCACCAATGTCACCGACGGCCGCTTCACCTATCTGCGCTACCCGCAGGCAGGCGCGCCGGACGACATGTTCCACTACACCCTGATGCCCACGCACATGCGGACGTTCTTCGAGGCGGTCGAGCTGGAGGCGGCCAGCCTCGCACCACCATTCGACTGGACGAAGGGCCTGAAGGTCCTAAAGGTCCCTGTGGTGGAAAGCGCCGCGGCCAACATGGTCCGGCGCTACCCGCTGCTCGACGCGAGGACCGTCCTGTTCGACGTCCAGGCGGACCCGGCGCAGCGGGATGCGCTCTGCGCGCCGCAGGAGGAAGCGCGGCTGATAGGGCTGATGCGCGACGCCATGCGCCAGCATGACGCGCCGCCGGAAGCCTTCGCGCGGTTAGGCCTGTCGCCGTGACCGCCGCCGGGTCAGGTTGGTCCGCTTGCCAGCTCCGCCTCCCGACGCTCCGTGACCCGCAACATGACGTCGTGCAGCAGGTAGGCGAGGCGGCTGCGGCACCAAGGCTGTCCCGAGAGCGGATCGTACTCGCGCGGCATCACCATCCCCTCCGGCGCGGCGGCGGCGAAACCGAACCGCCGCACTGTCTCCACGCACCGGAACAGGTGGTCGGCGAACGCGACCACGCCGACGGTGCCGAGCGCCGCCGGGTCCCACTGGCGGGCGATCTGTGCGACGACGCCGGACGTGCTGAGATAGACGGGCTCGGCGCGCTCATCCTGCGCCGGGTAGATCGCGGTGACCGCCTCGGCCGGAACCCGGCTGCCGATCGCCTCCGCGATCTCCCATTGCGCGAAGATGCGGCCGCCGGACACGCCGTGCAGCAGCACCGCGGCATCGGCGAGCTGCTCGTTGACAGGCCCGGGTGCGCGGTTGCCGTTCGGCAGCATGCGGTTTCCGAAGGTGAACGCGATGATGCTTTGGACGTGCCGTTGCGCGACGGTCGGCGCAGTCCAGGCAAGACCGCAATCGCAGAGCGCCGCGGCGAGTTCGCTCGCAACCGAAGTTTCCCCGAGTTCGGTGACCAGATGGCGCATGACAATCCTCGTGACATCCTCGCGCGGACCCATCAGCATCATCCCTTCATCGCTTGCGGCGGCAGCAAGATGGAGCGTAACGACGCCTCTGGTACAGGGCTAGCTTGTCGCGTCAGGTGGAGAACAGTCGGGAGGAGGACAAATGAAGGGCAAGATGCCAAATCTGCCTCGACGGCAGGTTCTGGGCGCCGGTGCTGCAGCGGGTGGCCTGATGCTGCTGCCCGGCAAGGCGCCCGCTCAGGGCGGCCGGCGGCCACTCGAGGGCGTTACGCTGAATGTGTCGTGCTGGAGCGCCGCTTATCCGAAATACCTCGCCGACTACATCCCGGAATTCGAGAAGGCGACCGGCGCGAAGGTCAACTACGAGACGCCATCCTTCCCCATCTACAACCAGCGCATGGACCTCGAACTGTCCACGGGCAGTTCGGCCTACGACGTGGTCAACGTCACCTTCATCTTCATTGGACGCTGGATCAGCGCCGGCTGGGTGACACCGCTGGACGAGTTCATCTCGGACCCGAAGAAGACGCCGGCCGAATGGGATGCGGCCGATTTGCTGCCGGGCCTCTCCAACGCGTTCAAGGACAAGGCGGGCCGCGTTCATGCGATACCCTGGATCGCCGACGTCTACATGGCGGGCGCGGCACGCCACGATCTGATCCAGCAGGCCGGCCACAAAATGCCCGACGATTTCCAGCAGCTCGAAGCGGTGGTGAAGGCCGTGAACGGCAAGAACGGCATCCCGGGCTTCCTGTGCGAGAACCATTACGGCTGGACCTGGCCCGCCTACCTGCAGGGCTTCGGCGGCAACGTGTTCCGCAACCCGCCCGACGACCCGATGCCGATGCTGGACAGCGCCGAGGCGGTGGAAGCCGCCGATTACTTCAGCCGTCTCCTACGGGAATACGGGCCGGACGGGGTGTTGTCCTACACCTATGACCAGGTTGTCAGCACACTGAAGCAGGGCCGGGCCAACTACTCCACGAACAATGAGATGTTCCTCGTGCAGATGGCCGCCAAGGACAGCAAGGTCGGGTCCACCTGCGCCTTCTCGCTGATGCCAGCCGGTCCGAAGGGGCGGTTCCCGCAATTGGCAACCCATGGCTGGGGCATTCCCAAAGGGTCGAAGAACAAGGAGGCCGCCTGGGAGTTCATCAAGTGG
>JBBSIT010000750.1:0-2595 GCA_038231995.1 Acetobacterales bacterium
GCCCAGGCACCGCATCAGCGGCAGCAAGCTCCAGTTGTCGTAGATGTCGAGCGGACCCTGCCGGCCCGCCGTCGACCCGGCGGCCAGCGCCACCGCGGTCGTCAGCAGTCCCGCCGCCAGGACCAGCGCGGCCAGCAGCGGCGCGGCGGGCAGCGGCGCCCGTCCGCTTCGCAGCACGAGGGCCGCCAGCGCCGGGAACAGCAGGTAGGCGGCGAACTCCGTGCTGATCGACCAGGACGGCACGTTGATGCTCCCGCTGATGCCCCAGGCCTGCACCATGAGCAGGTTCGCCGCCACCAGGCGCGGCCATACGTAGCCCGTGCCCGTCAGGTAGTGCCAAGCGAGCATTGCCATGACGACGGCGGCGTGTAGCGGCCACAGCCGGGCGACGCGGCGGACGATGAAGGCGGAGTAGGCGCCGGGTCGCGTCGCGCCGCGGAACCACCCGCCATAGGCCAGGCTGATGACGAAGCCGCTGAGCACGAAGAACAGGTCCACCGCGAGATAGCCGCGCAGCATCACCGCCTGCACGCCGGGCAGCGTGAACCCGGGCAGCTTGCACAGGTGGAACATCACCACCCACAGGGACGCTATGCCGCGCAGCCCGGTGAGCGCCCTGATCTCCCCGTCGCGCTCCATCGCCCCTCCACGCGCCAGGACGGTCAGCCCCGGCGGACGAAGGACCAGTAGCGCGGCGAACGCCCGGCGGCGAGCGCCTTCGCCTCGTAGCGCGTCGGCGGCCAGCCCTCGGGCCGCACGCAGGCCGGCGCCGGCACGTCGACTAGCGCCTGCGCCGCCATGACCTCCTCGACCCAGGCCTGATACGTGGGGTCATCCGTCGCCACGCGCCAGGCGCCGCCGGGCGCCAGCACGCGGGCGACGAGGGCGACCTGGTCGGGGTGCACGAAACGGCGCTTGGCGTGGCGCGCCTTGGGCCAGGGGTCGGGGAACAGCAGGAACACGCGATCGAGGCATCCGTCGGGCAGCGCGCGCAGCAGCTCCCGCGCGTCCGCGTCCCACAGGCGCAGGTTGGGCGGCACCGGCGCGTCCGCCTCGCCGCCCTCCGGCACCAGGCGGGACAGCAGGGAGCACAGCCCGGTCTCGAACACCTCGCAGGCGATCAGCCCGGTATCGGGGTGCGCGGCCGCCTGCGCCTCCGCGTGCTCGCCGCCGCCGAACCCGACTTCGAGCCACAGCCGCGCGGGCCGGGCCGGAAACGCTGCGAACGGGGTGGCCGCCTGCGCCAGGGGGAAGCGCAGGCGCGGCAGGGCGGCGTCGAGCAGATGCTGCTGCCGCGGCCGCAGCTTATGCCCGATGCGCCGCCCGTAGAGCCGCCCGGCGGCCGGCTTGACGCTCAGCGTCCGAAGGCCGCCTGCAGCGCGGGCACCAGGTCGGTCCGCTCCCAGGTGAAGGTGCCGAGGTCCTCGTCCGGCGTGCGGCCGAAATGCCCGTAGGCCGAGGTGACGGCGTAGATCGGCCGGTTCAGCCGCAGGTGCTCGCGGATGCCGCGGGGGCTGAGGTCCATCAGCTCCCGCAGCACGCGCTCCAACTGCGCCTCGTCCACATCCCGTCCGGTGCCCTGCAGGTCCACATAGACCGAGAGCGGGTGCGATATGCCGATGGCGTAGCTGATCTGCAGCGTGCAGCGCGTGGCCAGCCCGGCGGCGACCACGTTCTTGGCGAGGTAGCGGCAGGCATATGCGGCGCTGCGGTCCACCTTGGTCGGGTCCTTGCCGCTGAACGCGCCGCCGCCGTGCGGGGCGGCGCCGCCATAGGTGTCCACGATGATCTTGCGCCCCGTCAGTCCGCAATCGCCGTCAGGACCGCCGATGACGAAGTTGCCGGTGGGGTTGACGTAGAACTCGGCTTCCGGCGGCATCCAGCCCGGCGGCAGGCTGCTCTCGACCAGCGGCCAGAGCTTCGCCTTGATCTCGGCCTGGTCCATGCCCTCGTCGTGCTGGGTGGAGATGACGAAGCTGCTGGCGCCCACCGGCTTGCCGTCCACGTAGCGCAGCGTGACCTGGCTCTTGGCGTCGGGCTGCAGGCCCTGCACCGCAATATCGTCGTTCTTGCGCAGCTCGCTGATGCGGCGCAGCACGAGATGCGCATAGTAGAGCGGCGCCGGCATCAGCGCCTCAGTCTCGGTGCAGGCGTAGCCGAACATGATGCCCTGGTCGCCGGCGCCCTCGTCCTTGTTGCCGATGCTGTCCACCCCGGCGGCGATGTCGGTGCTTTGGGAATGCAGGTGGCACTCGACCTTCGCGTTGCGCCAGCTGAAGCCGGGCTGGTCATACCCGATGTCGTGCACCGCGAGCCGGGCGAGATGCGTCAGCAACTCGGGCGTGACCGTCTCGGGCCCGCGCGTCTCGCCGGCCAGCACGATGCGGTTGGTGGTCACCAGGGTCTCGCATGCCACGCGCGCGTAGGGGTCGGCCGTCAGGAAGGCGTCCAGCACGGTGTCGCTGATGCGGTCGGCGACCTTGTCGGGATGGCCCTCCGACACCGATTCGGAGGTGAACAGGTACTCGCCCTTGTCGCGCATGGATTTCTCCTCTTGTCGCGCCAGAATTAGGGAATGCGGTGTCATGGGGCCGC
>JBBSIT010000751.1:0-2592 GCA_038231995.1 Acetobacterales bacterium
CCAGGGCGTCACATTCCGCAACGGCGTCGAGGTCATCAACACGCCAGCACAGAGCGCCGCCTGATCACAGCGTCACCCAGGTTCCAGCATAGCTCCAACCGCGGTGCCCACCGACATGGCCGCAACCGACCCGACACAGCGCGACCGCCATCTCCAGTGCATCGCCGAGCACGGCCGCATGGGATGGCAGCAACGATCAGGCTACAACACGCGTGCTCGCGTCGAAGCGGCCATCGCACGATGGAAGCAGGTGATCGGCGACGGGCTGCGGTCGCGCAAGGACGAGCGGCGCGTGACCGAGGTGGACGTCGCTGTCCACGCGCTCAACCGCATGCTCGAACTCGGACGCCCGATCTCCGTCCGCATCGCCTGACCCCGGATGGGGCTGGGACAGGCACGCCCGCACTCCAGATCCGTGCAACACGCTGGCACAGGCCGCTCCAAGCTCAGATCGGCTCGGCCGAGCGGACCACAAACACGCTGGCGCAGCGTATCCGCGAGGTGATGGCGGACGTGCTGGTGGCTTACCCTCACGCGCAGGTCGAGGTCACGTCACATGGGCTAATGCTGAAGCCGTCGAAGCCAGCCGTGCCGAAGACTATGGTAGGCGGTTTCAAGCTGGTGGAGGGGCGGCAGCCAGGCGCATAGGCCATAACAACACCATGCCCTATGCCGTCGGGCGCGACAGCCTATTCGCGCGCACCCAGCAATTCGCCGGCCGGCTCTACGGCCCGATGCTCGCCCGGGGCCTCGCCTTCTGGCAGGGGCCGCGCGGCGGCTACTGGGGCCATAACGCCATCATCCGCGTGCAGCCCTTCATGCAGCATTGCGGCCTGCCGGACCTACCCGGCCAGGCCCCGCTCGGGGGCGAGATTCTGTGCCACGACACGGTCGAGGCGGCGCTCATGCAGCGCGCCGGCTGGGACGCCTGGCTCGTGCCGGGCATCGAGGGGTCGTACGAGGAGACGCCGACGAACCTGCTCGACCACCTCGTGCGCGAGCGCCGCTGGTGCCAGGGCAACCTGCAGCACCTTCGGGTCCTCCGCGCCCGGGGCCTCAAGCTCGGCTCGATGCTGCACATCGGGGTGGGCATCCTGCACTACCTCTCGGCACCGCTCCTCCTCGCCTCGCTCGTCCTCTCAACCACGCTTCAGGGGGGCTGGGGCGCCACTGCGGACGCCGGGCGCTGGCAAGGAATGCTGCTCGCGCTCGTGCTTGTGCTGATGTTCGCGCCGAAGCTGCTGGCGATCGGGACTGTGCTGGCGACGAAAGGCGGCGCGCGGCCGTATGGCGGCGCCGGCCGTCTGCTGGCGAGCGCGTTGCTGGAGCAGGTTTTCTCCACCCTCGTCGGTTCCATCCTCACCGTGTTCTACACCGTGTTCGTGGCGACCACGCTGATGGGCCGGGTCGTACGCTGGGACGTGCAGGCGCGCGATGACCGCGGCCTGGGCTGGCGGGAGGCGGTGCACCGGCTCGGCCCGCCCGTGGGAATGGGCGCCGTTGCGGCGGGGCTGATGGCGGCCGCAGGTGCGCCCTGGGCGTGGCTGCCGCTCGTGCCGGGGCTGCTGCTCGGGGTGCCGCTGGCCGTACTGTCCAGCCGCGCCTCGCTCGGCCAGGCCGCGCGCCGTGCCGGGCTGTTCGCCACGCCGGAGGAGACGCGCCCAGGGCGGGAGCTTGCGGCACTGGCGCGGGCCGAGACCTTGGCACGGACGATGCGCTATGCCGGCGCTCTCTCCCTTGCACTGCCGGCGCTGCCGCTGGAGGTGCCGGGCCGCGTGCCGGCTCAGGAACTGCGGCCTGCAGAGCCCGCTGGCACACGTGCAGCGCGGCCCGCACACGGCCGGAATGCGGCGGCGACGGTGTGAGCGCTCCTGTTGCCTAACGCGCATCCGTCCGTGGTGGCCCCAGCCCGGCATCCGAGCATATCTGCGGCTGGTCGCCGCCGAACCACGCGTCGATGAGCAGGCCCAGCTTGTCGAGGCCGGACGCGTCCAGCCGGCCATGAATGGCACGGAATGGTCCTTCCACCAGCACCGGCACCGAGACCGACGAGCCGGAGAGGCGCGCCAGCGGATGCAGCTTCAGCGCCAACGTTTCCGCCCCGAGATCGACTTGCCCGGCGCCGTCCAGCTGCAGGTACGTGGTGTCCAGGGCGATGGTCCCGAACCGTCCGACGCCCGCGTTGAACGACCCGATGATGCCGAAGCAGCGGATCGCCGTCTCGCCCTGCGCGGGCACCTGGATGCTCAGTGCCTGCAGCGAGGCGGATGTCAGATCGATCAGTGCCGCGTTGCTCAGGCTGCCATGGGTCATGGTCGCGGCGAACGGGCCTTCGAGCGACGCAGCGAGATCGTGGGCGCTGCGCCCCTTGGCCTTGAGCTGCGTCTCGACGCGCAGAGCCCCAGCGGTATCGCCCGGCAGGGCCGCGTAGCGCGCGAGCAGCGCGAGCGGGATGCCCGGGGCGTGCAGCGTTAGACTGACCGGCACGTCCTGACTCGACGCATCGGCGCTCAACGACATCTCCATCTAACCGCCCGGCAGGGCCAGCCGCAGCCGGCTGACCTGCAGCCGCCCGTCCGCGTGATGCAACGC
>JBBSIT010000752.1:0-2585 GCA_038231995.1 Acetobacterales bacterium
CCGCAGGACCCCCGCGTCCGGCTGCAGTCGAACAGCCCGCTCGCTGCCGCGCGCAGCGGATCGGGCTACGGGCTGATCGACCTGTCCGGCGATTTCCTCGACGCGGGCGAGGCCAACGCCGCCGCCTTCACCACCGAGGCGTTCGCCGCCTACCTGCGCGCGCTCCGGCCCGGCGGCATCGTGTCCATCCCCGTCTCGATCCGCGAGTTCCCGGTCTACGCCGTCCGCGTGCTCGCGACCGCGCGGGAGGCGCTGCGCCAGGCCGGCATCGCCGACCCGCCCGCCCATGTCGTCGTCTATCGGTCCGCCTGGAACGTGCGCGTGCTGCTGTCGAACGAGCCGTGGAGCGCCGAGCGCATCGAGGCCGTGAAGCGCTTCTGCGATGAGCGGTCCTTCGACGTGTCGTACTACTCCGGCATCGACGTGACCGCCGCCCGCGCCGGCATCTACAACGACCTGCCGGCCGTCAGCTTCGAGAGCGGTGAGACGACTGGGGGCGGCGGCGCGGAGGACGCGATCGCCGACGAGGCCGGGCAGGTCCTGCACGGCGAGACTAGCCCGTCGCAGGCCGCGTTCAACCTATCGCCGATCACGCTCGACCGGCCGTTCTACTACGCGGTGCTGCGCCTCTCGCAGCTCGGCACCATCCTGCAGCGGTTGGAGATCCTGCCGCAAGCTGAGATCGGTCAACTCGTCAACCTCGCCGTGCTGGCGCAGGCGGTGGTGATCGCGCTCGTGGTGCTGCTGGTGCCGCTGGCGGCGCCGCGCGTAGCGGGCAATCGAGCCGGCCGTCCGGCGATCCTGCGGCCGGTCGTTTACTTCGCCTCGCTCGGTCTCGGGTTCCTGTTCATCGAGATCGTGCTGATCGAGCGCGCCAGCCTGTATCTCAATGACCGCACGAGCGCCTTCGCGCTGGTGCTGACGGGCATGCTGGTGTTCTCGGGCCTCGGCAGCCTGTGTGCTGACCGGGTGCGGCATTTCGGGATCGCGCTGTCCGCCGCCGTGGTGGTGGGCTGGTGCCTGCTGGCGCGCGCCGGGTTGGAGCCGTTCCTGCTGGCGACCCTCGACCTGCCATGGGCGGCGCGCGCCGCGATCCTGCTGGCCGTGACGGCGCCGGTGTCGCTGGCGCTCGGGTTGCCGTTCCCGCTCGGGCTCGCGCGGGCGGGCGCCGCGGGCGGCAGCCTGCTGCCGTGGGCGTGGGGTCTGAACGGCGCCTTCTCCGTCGTGGCGACGCCGCTGGCCAACCTGCTCGCCGTACAGTTCGGTTTCAATGCGGTTCTGCTGGCGGCCGCCGTGCTGTATAGCCTGACCTTCCTGGCCTATCCCTCGACGCGAAAGAGCCCCTCTTGGCAGCCATCCACCATCAGCTGACCCGCCGCTCCCTGGTCGCCGCCGCTGCCGCCGTGCCGCTCGCGCGCGCCGCCTCGGCCGCCGTGACGCCCTGGACCCGCGAGGCGTTCATGGAAGCCATGCGCCGCTCCGGCCGCCCGGTGGACCTCACCGACGCGCAGTTCGCGGCGATCCAGGCGCGCAAGCCGGCCGCGATGCGGCGGATCGAGCGCTACCTGACGGAGCGCCTCGGCGCGGCGGACCCGGCAGTGCTGCGCGCCTTCCAGGAGGTGCCGCGCGAGTACTACCATTATCTCTATTCCGAGCATCGCGCCCAGCCCGGCCTCGCCTATGAGGACGACCCGAAGCCCTGGGCGCTCGGCTACGGCTCCGCCCTGTCGGACTATCTCGGCCAGGCCTACATGACCCAGGTCTGCAAGCCCGGTCCGAACGATACTACGCTCGAAGTCGGCACCGGCAGCGGCTTCCAGAGCAGCCTGCTGTCGCGCATCGTCAAGCGCGCCTACTCGATCGAGATCATCGAGCCGCTCGGCCGGGCCGTGGCGCCGATCTTCGCGCCGCTGGGCTACGACAACGTGCAGACCCGCGTCGGCGACGGCTATTTCGGCTGGCCCGAGGTGGCGGGCGGCTTCGACATCATCATCGTGACCTGCGCCGCGCAGTACGCGCCGCCGGAGCTGTTTAAGCAGCTCAAGCCCGGCGGGCGGATGCTGATCCCCATCGGCCAGCCATTCAAGCGCGGCCAGTTCCTCTACGTCTACACCAAGGACGAGGACGGCAAGGTGCGCAGCCGCAAGGACGTCGGCGTGTTCTTCATCCCAATGACCGGCGCCATGATGAACCGCCCCAAGCCAGCCGGCGTGCCCACCGAGGCCACGCCCGCCCCGGCGGCAGGCGCTGCGGCACCCGCCCCCGAACCCGTCTCGGAGTAGCGGCTACGCGCCGGGCGCCCGGCATGGCGCGGTGGTTTCCCCAAGTTGGACCACGAAGCCGCTTCGTGGCGCTTTAGCGTTTGGTGTCGCGGCGCAGGCTGCGTGCGTCAAATCACCGCGGCCCCGCATCGGGCGGGACAGGCAGTCAGCTATGGACGCGGGTGCACCCTGTCCACGGGAATCGCTTGAAGCGCGTTACGCTGTGTGACGGAGGATAGCTTCTAGGTAGTCCTCGTCCCAGCCGGCGGATTTCCTGCGTACCTTGAGGCTGTGCTTGTCCTTTGCGCCGCGCAGAAGGTTGAG
>JBBSIT010000753.1:0-2583 GCA_038231995.1 Acetobacterales bacterium
CAGCACCACGCCGCCGACGCGCACCTCCGCGTGGAGCGGCAGGCTCAGGTAGAACTCGGGTGCGTGCATCTCGACGGGGATGCCGAAGCTGCGGAGTCGATCCGCCAGATGCTCGGCGGCGCGGTTGGCATCGGCCGGGTCCTCACGCGGCATGGTGGCGAAGTCGGTGACGAGATCCCAGGCATGGGCGACGTCGTCGGGCATCGAGGAGGCCTCCGGTTCGGACCCTGAAATCATGTTTCACCACGCTGCGGGAGGTGTCAACCGGCTGAGCGTGAGAGTTGTTGGATGGCACGCAGCTTGCTTGCTCATCCATGTATCAGTACTTGTCTCGCTGTGAAACGTCGTTTTAGGATGCCATTAGACCTCGGAGGATCGCTGCCGTGACCGCTCCAAGCCTCACCCGCCGCGCGCTGCTCGCCGCCACCGCCCTCGCGCCGATGGCCTCGTTCCCGGCGCTGGCCGCCGCCGGCGACCGCATCCGCAAGATCGTGCTCGTCGGCGCCGCCCAGGCCAGCGACCCGCAGGAGTTCCAGGCCGCCCAGCTCCTCGCCGCCGCCTGGCGCCAGCTCGGCCTGGAGATTGAGGTGCGCGGCCTGCCGCGCCCGCAGCTCTCGGCGCTCGTGTGGAACACGCGGGACAAATGGGACATGTCCATGTGGCGGATGGTCGGCCGCCCCGAGCGCAGCGACCCGGACGAGCTGACCTACAACCTGTTCAACCCATCGACCGCCGAGGCAGGCTACAACTTCGTCAACTGGGTTAGCCCGGAGTACATGAAGGTCGCGGAAGCCCAGCGCGGCGCGATGGACCGCGGCGAGCGCCAGGCGCTGCTCTACCAGGCGCAGGACATGGTCGCCGCCGCCCAGCCCTACATCCTGCTCGTCTACCCCAAGAACGTATTCGCCTTCGACGCCGACGTGCTGAAGCCCGATACGGTGATCGAGCAGCCCGGCATCGGCATTCGGTCCTTCTGGACCTTCCTGCGGGCCGAGCCAGCCGGCGCCAAGCGCGACATCATCTGCAACGCGGCCGAGGCGCTGGTCGCCTGCAACCCGCTCTACATCAGCGGCGCGATCGATAGCTGGGTGACGGAGCTGGTCTGGGACCGGCTGATGCGCGTCGGGCCGGACGGCCTGCCGCAGCCCTGGGCGGCCGAGAGCGTGACCCAGGTCGATCCGCTCACAGTCGATTGCGTGATCCGCGCCGGGCAGACCTGGCACGACGGCAAGCCGCTCACGGTGGACGATGTCGTCTTCTCGTTCGAGGCGCCGGCGACGGGCGACAAGTCGCCGATGTACAAGCCATTCGTCGCCAACATCGCGAAGGTGGAGGCGACCGGGGAGCGCACGGTACGCTTCATCCTCAAGGCACCCAGCGCGGCGTTCGAGACCACCACGCTCGCCAAGATCAACCTGGTGCCGCGCCACGTCTGGGGGCCGATCCTGGAAAGCCTTGCGAACAAGCCGGAGAACGCCGAGACGGTGCAGGCGCCGCCGATCGGCAGCGGCCCGTGGAAGGCCGTCAGCGTGAAGCTGCAGGAGGAGATCCTGCTGGAGGCCAACACGGCGCACTGGGAGCGGCCCCGGATGGACCGCTGGATCCTGCGCGTGGTGACCAACACGGACGCGGCGCTCGGCATGCTGCCGCGCGGCGAGATCAACTTCCTGTCCGACTACCGCGGCGACCCGAAGCTGCTGACCGAGCTGGCCGCGAAGAATCCGAACGTGCGCGTGGTCTCGACCGTGGACATGGGCTTCCGTTTCGCCGCCCCCAACCTGCGCCGCCCGCCGTTCGACGACCCGGCGTTCCGCCGCGCCCTGTCGATGACGGCCAACCGCCCCATGATGGCGCAGGCGGCGTGGAACGGGTTCGCCGTCCCCGCCAACTCCATCATCTCGCCCGCACTGCCGTTCTGGCACAAGCCGGGCATCGACGACGTGAAGCCCGACCTGGCCGGCGCGCGCAAAGTGCTGGCCGACGCGGGCTACCAGCTCGTCGGCGGCCGGCTGCACTACCCCGAGGGAAGGAAGGAGACGCTGGCGCCGAACTAAACCCCGTCCAGTTTGAAACCCGTGGTCCTGAGCGCTGCCGGTAGGAGGGTTAGGAGAGGCTCTCCCCTGAATGGTGCGGCGACCAGGGAAACGGCACTATGCTTTCCAAACTGGACGCGGTTTAGGAGTCACATGGCGTATCTCCTCCGCCGCCTCGGGCACATGCTGTTCGTGCTCTGGGCCATCGCGACCATCCTGTTCCTGATGTTCCGGCTGATGCCGGGCGACCCGTCCACGGCCTACATCGACACCACCTTCACCGAGGACCAGCGGCGCCTCGTGCTCGCGCAGTTCGGCCTCGACCGCCCGCTGCCGGAGCAGTACGCGATCTACCTGGGCAACCTCGCGCGAGGCGAGTTCGGGTTGTCCTTCCGCCAGCGCCGCCCGGTGCTGGGGCTGATCCTGGATGTGCTGCCCAATACGCTGGTGCTGACGCTCTCGGCGCTGGTCGTCGCCTACGTCTTCGGTGGGCTGATGGGCGCATGGCTCGCGTGGCGGCGCGGGTCTAGGGCGGAGGCGGTCGCGATCC
>JBBSIT010000754.1:0-2583 GCA_038231995.1 Acetobacterales bacterium
CCTGCACCCACAGATCGGCCTGCTCGGCGGCTGGCTTAACCGGCACGGGATCGACTGGGACTACAAGCTGCGGGACGGGCAGGCGATGCTGGTCGTGATCCTGGCCAGCGCCTGGAAGCAGGTGAGCTACGACTTCATCTTCTTCCTCGCCGGGCTGCAGTCGATCCCGCGCGCGGTCGTGGAGGCGGCGCGGATCGACGGCGCCCGGGCGTGGCGGCGCTTTCGCACCATCACCCTGCCGCTGCTCGCGCCGACCATCTTCTTCCTGCTCGTCGTCAACCTGGTCTATGCCGCGTTCGACACGTTCGGCACCATCCAGGCGCTGACCGGCGGCGGACCCGGCAAGGCGACGGAGACGCTGGTCGTGAAGGTGTATCGCGACGGGGTGATCAACCTCGACCTCGGCAGCTCCTCGGCGCAGTCGGTCGTGCTGATGGTGGCCGTCATCACGCTGACGGCGCTGCAATTCCGTTTCCTGGGCCGCCGCAGTGCGGACTGACTGGGTCGCGCATGCCGTGCTGTGCCTGGGGGTCGCGCTGTTCGCGATGCCCTTGTGGATCGTGTTCGCCGGCGCCACGCAGGATGCGGCGGCGATCGCACGGGGCGAGCTGTCGCTGCTGCCCAACCTGGCGGGCTTCGGCGTCTATGCCAGGGTGCTCGGCGAGCAGGGCCAGAACTCCACGCCGGTATGGCGGATGCTGCTGGTGTCGTTCGGCATGGCGCTCAGCATCGCGGTGGGCAAGATCGCCATCTCGGTGCTGTCGGCCTATGCCGTCGCGTTCTTCCGGTTCCCGTTCCGCAACGTGGCGTTCTGGCTGATCTTCATCACGCTGATGCTGCCGGTTGAGGTGCGGATCATCCCGACGTTCCAGGTCATGGCCGGCATGGGGCTGATCAACACCTTCCCCGGCTTGACGGTGCCGCTGATCGCCTCAGCCACCGCGACCCTGCTGTTCCGCCAGGTGTTCCTGGCGGTGCCGGACGAGCTGGTGGAAGCGGCGCGAATGGACGGCGCCGGGCCGTGGCGCTTCCTGCGCGACATCCTGCTTCCCGTGTCGGCGGCCAACATCGCGGCGCTGTTCGTCATCCTGTTCGTCTATGGCTGGAACCAGTACCTGTGGCCGCTGCTGGTCGCGACTGACCCGAGGCTGGATACAATCGTGATCGGCATCGTCAAAATGATCGGTACCGAGGCGCAGGTGGAGTGGGACCGGGTGATGGCCACCGCCGTCCTCGCCCTGTTGCCGCCCGTCGCCATCGTGCTGCTGATGCAGCGCTGGTTCGTGAAAGGTCTAACGGAGGGCGACAAGTAGATGGCGCGGCTGGAACTGGACGGCTTGCGCAAGGACTTCGGCGCGACACAGGTCCTGACCGGGATCGACCTCACGCTCGAGGACGGCGAGATGCTGGCGATCGTGGGCGCGAGCGGCTGCGGCAAGAGCACCCTGCTGCGGCTGGTCGCCGGGCTGGAGACGGCGAGCGGCGGCCGCATCCTGCTGGACGGGCGGGACGTGACCGGCATGGACCCATCCGCGCGGGACATCGCGATGGTGTTCCAGAACTACGCGCTCTATCCGCACATGACCGTGTTCGACAACATGGCCTACGGACTGCGCATCCGCGGCCTGTCGCGCGACGCCATCCGCGCCCGGGTGGGGGAGGGCGCGGCGCTGCTGGGCATCGAGGGGCTGCTCGCGCGCAAGCCGCGGCAGCTCTCCGGCGGGCAGCGCCAGCGCGTCGCCATGGGCCGGGCCATCGTGCGCGAGCCCAAGCTGTTCCTGTTCGACGAGCCGCTGTCCAACCTCGACGCCAAGCTGCGCGTGCAGATGCGCGCCGAGATCCGCCGCCTGCAGCGCCGCCTGGGCGTCACCAGCCTCTACGTGACCCACGACCAGGTCGAGGCCATGACGCTCGGCGACCGCCTGCTCGTGCTGCATACCGGCCGGCCCGTGCAGCTCGCGACGCCCATGGAGGTGTTCGCGCGCCCGGCAGACACCTACGTCGCGGGCTTCATCGGCGCCCCGGCGATGAACTTCCTGCCGGCCGAGCTGCTGCAGGGCGGCGGCGCGGTGCGCCTTGCCTCCGGCGCCGTGGTCGCCTTCGCGGACGGGCGCCGCGAGGGCGCTGCAGGCCGCAAGCTCACCCTTGGCATCCGGCCCGAGCACGTGCTCCTCGCACCGGGCGGCGCAGTCCTCACGGTCGATCTGGTGGAGCCGCTCGGCTCGGAGACGCTGGTGCACGGCCGCCTGGCCGACGACACGGCGATGACGCTCAAGCTGCCCGGCGCCGCCCGGGTGGCCGAGCAGGTCACCGTCGCACTGCCGCCGGACGCGCTGCACGTGTTCGATGCCGCGACCGGGCTGCGGATCGACCCGGCATAATAAAGCGGCTTCGCCATGACTGGACGCGCCCTTGCGTTCAGTCAGGGTGAGTAGCCGCGTGAAACGAAAGCCTACACGGGAATTGGTCGGAGTGAGAGGATTCGAACCTCCGGCCCCTTGCTCCCGAAGCAAGTGCGCTACCAGGCTGCGCCACACTCCGACCGAGCCGCGCGTATAGACCCGCTTCGCCCCCACGGCAAGA
>JBBSIT010000755.1:0-2568 GCA_038231995.1 Acetobacterales bacterium
CGACGGCGACAGGTTCGGGGCGTCCTTTCCCAGCAGGGCCGCGAGCGCCTCCTGGAAGTCGCCCATCGAGACACCGCGCAGGTAGAGGATCGGCAGCAGGGCATCCAGGCTCCGCGTCCGCCTTGCCCAGCGCGGCAGAATGGCCGAGGTGAAGCGGATACGCTCGTTTGTCCCGTCAGCGCCCCGGTCGCGCAGCCTGACCCGGCGCACCGCGACCGGGCCGATGCCGGTCTGCACAAGGCGTTCGGGGCCGTGGCCATGCCGAACCAGGCGGTCGCGGCCGTCCGGCAACTGCGTGCCCTTCATCGTGGCCAGGAATGCCTCAGCCTCGGCCTTGATCGCTTGGGCCAGCAGCTTGCGGGCGCCGCTCCTCAAAACCGCCGTCATCGGATCGTCGATCGTATCGGGCTGACGGAGGGCAACAACACTGCTACTGCTCGTCATGGCGTATCGGCTCCTTCGGGAGTTCAGGCAGGCTTCCACCCGCCTCGATACGCCGCCTGTTTCAATCCGCCATCACCCAGGTTCGGCCATAGCTCTGACATGGCGGCTCGACACGTTGGCGCGCGTCCTTGTTCCGTTAAGCCCCTAGGAGCATGCACGGCCCGTAGCTGTAACCACGAGAGGAATACGCCCATGCCTATCCCGGAGAGTGATGACAGCCCGGAACTCGCCGAGGCCCAGGCGCGTGCGCTCGTGGCCAAGTGGCAGGCCGCCGAGCCCTGGGACGCCGGCGAGATCGAAACGGCCGAGGTCCTGCTCAAGCGTCTGCGGCGCGGCGCCGAGCCGCACGCGGACCTGCTCGAAGCGCTGGAGGCCAACCGTTACGCGGACGGCACGCCACCCAGCCCGACGCCGACCTGATGGACTCACCCGTGAGAGCGGCGGAGCGAAACTCCTCCACTGAGACGGCTGGGTAGGGTCTGTAGCCGCGGCGGTGTGAAAACGGCGCACTGCCTGACCTTTCGTTGGCATGTCTGACGAGAGGCGTGGGAGATGAAGGTCGTGGATCCGTATGCGCGGGTTCGGCGGGCCTGCCATGTGGAGGGGATGAGCCAGCGGCAGGCGGTGCGGCCTGGATTTGCTCTCACGAACGCACGAACAGGAGGCTGAACCAGGTGAAATACGAGACCACATAGCCAGCGGCCATGAAGTTGGTCATCCACTTGCAGAAGCGGAGGGGGATGGGCGACACGCCGCCCGCGGCCGTCTGCCGGATGATGACTTCGACTCTGGCGTTCGAAGACGCCATGTAGTGACGGAACGTCAGGATGGCCGCACCCGCGAGGGCGTGCATGACCAAGGACACGACGACGGCGGTGTTCTCCAATCCGATGCCGCCGAGCGCCGGCCACTTCCCGAGAAGAAAGACGAAGACGCCGAAACCGAGGAAGCTCGCCATCAGGAAAAAGCTGAACCAGTTCACGAACTGGGTGATGTTCGACCGGATGTGCCGGTTGATCTCTACGTATTCTGCGAGCAACGCACCGCCGTTCTCCATGATGTGCTCCGTGTTCGGGCCTCGGATTGTGCGCCCGGGTCGAGGGGATGTGCCGCGCCGTCGGGACCGGCCGCGTCCCGGGATAGATACCTGGCTGCAACCCCGCGGCGAGCACAAGATGTAAGGACACTGCTGGTCGGGCGGCCATGCTATGGCCGAGGTCCTTGGAGAGGAGATGGCGATGGCCGAGAAGTCGATCTGGACCGGGATATGCCGGGGCCTGGCCCGCCGCTGCCCCAACTGCGGCGAGGGGCGCCTGTTCGCCGGCTACCTCAAGATACGCGCGCCTTGCGAGGCGTGCGGGGTGGACAACACGATCTACCCTTCGGACGACCTCCCGCCCTACCTGACGGTCTTGATCGTCGGGCATGTTTTCGTACCCATCTTCATGTGGGTGGATCGGGCTTATGCGCCCTCGTTCGCCCTGCAAGCCGCGATCTGGCTGCCGCTGGTCACGCTTGCCTGCCTCGCGCTGCTTCCATACGCGAAGGGCGCCACCGTCGGCGTGTGCTGGGCGAACAACCTGGTCCGGCAGGAGCCGGCGGCCTGACCGCAGGGCTGGGGTGAGCAGCCGGAATGCCGGCCCGTGCTACCCGCGGCATACCGTGGGCTTCTCACCCCCGCACGGCCGATTGCACAAGGCGGCGTTCACATAAGTTGCGCCGTCACTGTCTTTGGGGTTCATGGCCATTTTCGATGATCATGCTGCGAGCAGGAACCTTCGTTCGAGCAGGTCGAGGCCGGCCCGGCCATACATCTGGCGCTTAAGGCTTTTCAAACGGTTGATCTGTCCCTCGACGGGTCCGTTGCTCCAGGCCAGCATCAAGGCAGCGTGCACGGCGTCATAGTCGGCCGACAAGCGTTTTCAGCCGCGGTGCATCGGCGTCGCAGGTTTCCGTGAAGTGGACCATGTAGCCGGTCCAGTTCGTGCCGGCCTTGGCCCTGAAGCGGGCCTCGGTGTCGTAGGGCGACTCAACGCGGTCGCCAGGGCCGCGTCCCTGCGCCGGCCGCAGCCGCGCGCTGCGACTGGCCCGTTCGCCAGCACTGCCACCGCCATCTGACCCGGC
>JBBSIT010000756.1:0-2559 GCA_038231995.1 Acetobacterales bacterium
TCGCACAGTGACCCCCTTCAGGGTAGTCTGAGCGGAATGCTGTTGGAGCATGACAGCGGATGGCTGCGGTGATCCGGTTAGACGCAGAGCTCACGCATGAGACATCTTGAGCTGACGAACCTCGTGAAGCGCTGACCAACGCGGCGCTTTCCGCGTCCAGAGGTCATCTTGTTCATCATCCATGGTGCGCTTTGCAGATCGGATTAGGCTACCGAAGCGATCTCATGCGTGAGCCCTGGGAGCCAGGCCGATGAACGACGCCGCTCAGCCACCCAGCGCCGGCATCCCGGACAGGCTCGCCCATCTCGTCATCGAGAGCGCGACCGACTACGCGGTCTTCACCACCGACCTTTCCGGCGCGATCACGAGCTGGAGCGCTGGGGCCGAGCACGTGCTGGGCTGGAGCGCGGCCGAGGCGATCGGCCAACGGGCCGACATGATGTTCACTCCCGAGGACCGCGGTCGCGGCATGCCTGAGCGGGAAAGGCGCGGCGCGCGGGAGCAGGGCCACGTGGCCGACGAGCGGTGGCACCTCAAGCACGACGGCACTCGCTTCTGGGCCTTGGGTCAGCTGCTGCTCCTGCGCGAGGGCGGCGCATTGATCGGCTACGCCAAGATCCTGCGCGACCGCACCCAGGAGCGGCTGACCGAGGGGCGACTGCGCGCGGCCGAAGCGGACGCGCAGCGGGCCAGTGCACAGCTCGCCGTCGAGGGCGAGCGGCTCCGCCAGCTCTTCCGCCAGGCGCCCGGCTTCATGTGCGTGCTACGCGGGCCCGAGCACGTGTTCGAGCTGACCAACGCTGCCTTCCTGCAACTCGTGGGCCACCGTGACCTGGTCGGCAAGCCGGTGCGCGAGGCGCTGCCCGACATTGAGGGCCAAGGCTTCTACGAACTTCTCGACCGGGTCTACGCGACCGGCGAGACTTTCGTCGGCCGGCAACTGCCCATCAGCGTCCAGCACCGGCCCGGCGCTGCACCCCAGACCCGCTTCGTCGATTTCGTCTACCAGCCAATCACCGACGCCGACGGCCAAGTCACGGGTCTCTTCGTCGAGGGCAACGACGTTACCGAGGCCAAGCAGGCTACGGACGCCCTGCGTTCCAGCGAGGAGTTCAGCCGCAGCATCCTTGCCAGCTCATCTGACTGCATCAAGGTGCTCGACCTGGACGGCAATCTCCAATTCATGAGCGAGGGCGGCCAACGCGTTATGGAGATCGACGACTTCGCCGCCGTCGCCGGCTGCCCCTGGCCGGACCTCTCGGAGGGCCAGTTCAACGCGGACGCCCAGGCCGCGGTTGTGACGGCCAGGGCCGGCGGCACGGGTCGCTTCCAGGGCCTGGCGCCGACCGCGAAGGGCACGCCCCGGTGGTGGGACGTGGTGGTCACCCCTATCCCCGGTCCGGATGGCAGACCGGAGAGGCTGCTGTCCATCTCGCGCGACATCACGCCGCTGCACCAGGCGCAGCAGGCCTTGGCCGAGAGCGAGGCCAAGTTCCGCACCATCACCGATGCCATGCCGCAGATGGTCTGGTCCACGCGGCCGGACGGCTACCACGACTACTACAACCGGCGCTGGTACGAGTACACCGGCACCCGTCCCGGCGACACCGATGGCGAGGGCTGGCGTGCCTTGTTCCATCCGGACGACGTCGCCCAGGCCGACCCTGCCTGGCGGCACAGCCTCGCCACCGGCGAGCCATACAAGGTGGAGTACCGCATGAGGCGCGCGGACGGGACGTGGCACTGGTGCCTGGGCCGGGCCGAACCGGTGCGTGATGAGGCCACGGGGGCTATCCTGCGCTGGTTCGGCACCTGCACCGACATCCAGGACTTGGTGGACGCGCGCGAGACGATGGCCCGGGGTCGCGAGGAGTTGGAGCGGCGGGTCGCTGCGCGGACGGCCGAGCTGTCCCATGCGCTGGGCCAGCTGCACGAGGAGGTGCTGGAACGCGAGCAGGCCGAGGTGCAGCTGCACCAGGCGCAGAAGATGGAGGCGGTGGGCCAGCTCACGGGCGGCATTGCGCACGACTTCAACAACATGCTCCAGGGCATCGGCGGCAGCCTGGAGCTGATGCGGCGGCGCATCGCGCAGGGGCGCACGGCGGAGGCGGACCGCCTGGGCGAGGTGGCGGCTCACGGGGTGAAGCGGGCCGCGGCCCTCACCAATCGCTTGCTGGCATTCGCGCGCCGCCAGGCGCTCGACGCCCGCCCGGTCAAGCCGGACGAACTGGTTCGGAGCGTGGCGGAGTTGGTCCAGCGCGCCGTGGGGCCGGAGATCACCGTCGAGTTGCGCCTGCGTGACGGCGTCTGGTCCGTGCTGTGCGACGCGAACCAGCTGGAGAACGTGTTGTTGAACCTGGCCATCAACGCGCGCGATGCCATGTCGGACGGCGGCAGGATCACCCTGGCCACGGGGAATGTGCGGCTCTCGGCTGCGGACGTCGCCCGGCAGGATGGGATCGAGCCGGGCGAGTTTGTCGAGATCGCGGTCAGCGACACGGGCACGGGCATGACGCCGGACGTGCTGGCGCGCGCCTTCGAGCCGTTCTTCACCACCAA
>JBBSIT010000757.1:0-2557 GCA_038231995.1 Acetobacterales bacterium
GCACTTCGGCGAGTGCGGCAAGCAGAGCAGCAAATGGCACAGGGCGACCTCACGAAGCGGGAAGGTCGCCTTCATACAGCCGCTACGTCACCCCGCCGCCGCTCACGCCCAGGCCGCTACGGCAGAACTGAATGGCCCTGGTTCGCAACCAGGGTTGGGCCGTCCTACCCTGCTTGCGCCTGCATCGCCGCGATCGCGCTCACGTTCACGATGCCGCGGGCTGTCACGGACGGCACAAGGACATGGACGGGCTTGGCCGTGCCGAGCAGCAGCGGCCCGATCGGCAGGGCATCAGCGGCTGCCTTGAGCAGGTTGAAGGCGATATTGGCCGCGTCCAGCGTGGGCATGACGAGCAGGTTGGCGGTGCCGGCGAGCCGGCTGTCCGGCACGGCGCGGGTGCGCAGCGTCTCGTTCAACGCGGCGTCGGCGTGCATCTCGCCATCGACCTCCAGGCCGGGTTCCCGCGCGCGGATGAGCCCGAGGGCCTGGCGCATCTTGCGCGCGGTGTCGGAGTTGCTGGCGCCGAAACTGGAGTGGGACAGCAGCGCCACCTTGGGCACGAGGCCGAAGCTGCGGACGGCCTCGGCGGCGAGGCAGGTCATCTCCGCGACGTGCGGCGCGGTGGGATCGACCGTCATGTGCGTGTCGCAGATGAACAGCGCGCCGCCCTGCAGGATGAGGCAGGACAGGGCGTAGATGCGATCAACGCCGGGCCGGCGCGGGACGATGGGCATGACGTAGGTCATGTGGCGCCACCAGTCGCCCGACCCGCCGCAGATCGCGACGTCGGCGATGCCCGCATGCAGCAGCAGGCTGGCCGCCACGGTCTGCCGGCTCGCGACCCGGCGCGCGGCGGCATCCGGCGGCGCACCCCGGCGGCCCACCATGCGCTGGTACTCGGCGACGAGCGGGTCGAACACGTCGCGGTCCTGCGCAGGGTCGAGCACGCGGACGGTCTCGTCCAGGTCCATGCGCAGGCCCATCTCGCGCACGCGCGCCTCGATGACTGCGCGCCGGCCGATCAGGATGGGCACGGCGATGCCGTCGTCCACCACGGTCTGCACGGCGCGCAGCACGCGCTCGTCCTCGCCTTCGGCGTAGGCGATGCGCTTGGGGTCCTGCTGCGCCGCCTCGAACACCGGACGCATGATGTTGCCGGAGCGGAACACGAACCGCTCCAGCTCGCGCCGGTAGGCGGGGAAGTCGGCGATCGGCCGGGTCGCGACGCCAGTGCGCATGGCGGCGGCGGCGACCGCGGGGGCGATCTGCAGGATCAGGCGGGGGTCGAACGGCTTGGGGATGATGTAGTCCGGGCCGAACACCGGGGCGGCGCCGCCGTAGGCCGCGACCACCACCTCGCTCGCCTCCACCCGAGCCAGCACGGCGATGGCCTCCACGCAGGCGAGCTTCATCTCCTCGTTGATCTCGGTGGCGCCGACATCCAGCGCGCCGCGGAAGATGAAGGGGAAGCACAGGACGTTGTTGACCTGGTTCGGGTAGTCGCTACGGCCCGTAGCGACGATCGCGTCGGGGCGGGCAGCGCGGACGGCCTCGGGCAGGATCTCGGGCTCGGGGTTGGCGAGCGCCAGGATCACCGGCCGCTCCGCCATGCCGGGCAGCCACTCCGCCTTCAGGACGCGCGGCGCGGAGAGGCCGAGGAACACGTCGGCGCCGGGCAGCACGTCCTGCAGGCGGCGCGCGTCGGTATGCTGGGCGTAGCGCGCCATGTTCGCGGGCATGTCGGGGTCGCGCCCGGCGAAGACGACGCCCTTCACGTCGGTCAGCGTGACGTTCGCGACGGGCAGGCCCATCGCCACCAGCAGGTCCACGCAGGCGAGTGCGGCGGCACCTGCGCCGGAGGTGACGAGCTTCACGGCGCCGAGTTGCTTGCCCTGCACCTCAAGCGCGTTGCGGACCGCGGCGGCGACGATGATGGCGGTGCCGTGCTGGTCGTCGTGGAACACGGGGATGCGCATGCGCTCGCGCAAGGTGCGCTCGATCGTGAAGCATTCCGGCGCCTTGATGTCCTCGAGGTTGATGGCGCCGAAGGTGGGTTCGAGGGCGGCGACCACATCGCAGAAGCGGTCGGGGTCGGCGGCGTCCACCTCGATGTCGAACACGTCGATGCCGGCGAACTTCTTGAACAGGACGGCCTTGCCCTCCATCACCGGCTTCCCCGCGAGCGCGCCGATGTTGCCGAGGCCGAGCACGGCGGTGCCGTTGGAGATCACGCCGACGAGGTTGCCGCGGATAGTGAAATCCCGGGCGGCGTCGGGATCGGCGACGATGGCCTCGCACGCCGCGGCGACGCCGGGCGAGTAGGCGAGCCCAAGGTCGCGCTGGGTGGCCATGCGCTTGGTCGGCTGGATCTCCAGCTTCCCCGGCCGCGGCAGCCGGTGGTAGTCCAGCGCCGCCTTACGGAAATCGTCGTCCATGGCCATCTATCCCCAGCACTTCACGCTAGGGCCTGTTGAGATTTAGGATTTCCATGGCGACGGCATCCGTGGTTCAAGCTCCGAAAGGAGTTTGCCATGGACCGGTTCAGCCTGACGGACGC
>JBBSIT010000758.1:0-2545 GCA_038231995.1 Acetobacterales bacterium
CAGGGGGGGCTGGCGGTGCCCGACTAGCCGCTGAACAGCGGCGGGCGGCCGCCAGTCGCCTGGCCGGACGCCGACCGGCGGTCGCGCATCGTGTTCATCACCCGCGGCGTCGGGCGCGCGCCGATCGAGGCCGGGATGACGGCGGCGCTTGCCAACGCCGCACATTCCTTGCTCACTGATGCGTGAGTCCTGAAGCGGTTTCACCCTGACGGGACGCGCTCTCGCGTTCGGTCAGGGTGAGTAACCGCGGCAAACAAGGGTCTGATGCGCAGCGGAAGGAATGGCTCGATGAAGTTCGGCAGGATATTTCGTCTCGGCGCGATGGCGCTGGTCGCCATGCAGCTCGCCATAACCGCCCGCGCGGCGGACCTCACGGTCGGCGCCAATGTCGGCAACGTGCCGTGGGAGTTCCAGGACGCGAGCGGCGCCTTCGTGGGCTTCGAGGTCGAGCTGGTCCGCAAGGTGGCGGAGGGCTTGGGCAAGACGGTCGAGTTCGTAAACATCCCGTTCAACGGGCTGTTCCCGGCGGTGCAGTCCGGCCGGGTCAATGCGGCGATCTCGTCGATCACGATCACGCCGGCGCGGTTGCAATCGCTCAGCTTCTCCCAGCCGTACTACGACAGTGACCAGTCGCTGACGGTGTTGGCCCGGGGCGGACCCGCCGGGTTGGCGGGCATGGCGGGCAAGGTCGTGGGCGTGGACACGGCGTCCACCGGCGACCAGTGGGCGACGGCGCACCAGGCCGAGTACAAGTTCGCCGAGATCAAGCGCTACGAGGGCCTGGCGCCGGCGATGCTGGACCTGCAGGCCGGCCGGATCGACGGCTACATCAGCGATATCCCGGCGGTGCAGTACTACATCCGCGACAAGCCCGTGTTCCGCGTGGCGGACCGCATCCCGACCGGGGAGAAATACGGCGTGATGTTCGCCAAGGCCGCCCCGCTCGCCGGGCAGTTCAACGCGGAGATCACCAAGCTGAAGGAGGCGGGCTTCCTGGCCGAGCTGCACCAGAAGTGGTTCGGCGCGGCGCCGGCGCCCGGGTCCAGCACCGTGACCGTGCTGCCGATGCCTTGACGGCGGAGGTCGCGGGCTAGGGGCTAGGCGGGCGTGGGCATCGTCGATGTGTTCTTCAACGCCGACGTGCTGCGGCAGGCCTTCCCGCTGCTGCTGGCAGGGCTGTGGACCACCCTGCTGCTCGGGCTCGCCAGCATCGTGCTCGGCATGCTGCTGGGGCTCGGGCTCGTCATGGTGCGGCTCTATGCCGCGCGTCCGCTGCGGCTGCTCGCGGCCGGCTACATCAGCCTGTTCCGCGCGCTGCCGCTGCTGGTGCTCCTGGTGCTGATCTACTACGCGCTGCCGTTCCTGGGCGTGCGCCTGTCCTCGTTCGCGGCGGCGACGGCGGCGCTGTCCCTCGTGTCGGGCGCCTACACCGCGGAGATCTTCCGCGCCGGCATCGAGGCGGTGCCGCGCGGCCAGTTCGAGGCGTCCGAGGCGCTGGGCCTGCGGCGGTGGCGCGCGATGGCGCAGGTCATCCTGCCCCAGGCGCTGCGGATCGTGATCCCGCCGCTGACCAACAACAGCATCAACGTGCTGAAGGACACCGCACTCGCCTCCGTCGTCGCGATGCCGGACCTGCTGAAGCAGGCGACGCAGGCGCAGGCGCTGTATGCCAACCCGAGCCCGCTCATCGGCGCGGCGGCGCTCTACCTGCTGGTGCTGCTGCCGATGGTGGCCCTGGTCGGCATGCTGGCCCGGCGGTGCGCCCCGGCGGCAGGCTCACCAACGCCCGACCGCGGCCAGCGGCTCGCGCTGAACCTGAGGTGATCCTTCCCATCAACCCGTCCGCTCTACAAGCCCGTCAGCCCGGCGGTCAGCAGCGCGGCCGCCTGCACCGCCAGCAGCAGCGCCTGCCGCCGCAGCAGGCGCTGCGCCCCGGCGAGGCGTTCGGCCATCGGCCGCCCGGCCTTGCGCGCCGGCAGCAGCCCGAGCTGCATCAGCGCGCCGTCGAGCAGCGCGAGGTCCCCCGTCTCCGTCGCGAGCCCGCGGAACAAGGCCGCGTCGAATGCGACCCGCGCGCCGGCATAGGTCCCGCCCAGCCCCCCGAGCCCGGCCAGCAGCAGGGCAACCAGGCCGGCCAGCGGGACCGGCACGGCCAGGGGCGCCAGCAGCCCGGCGAACGCCAGGACCGTCAGCGGGCGGGACAGCGCGTCCATGGCGCGCCCCATGTCCAGCAGCCCGGCGGCCGCCGCGAGCAGTTGCCGCGCCGCCGGGTCCATCACCCCAGCCTCCCCGCCGCGGCGATGCTGGACCGCGCCGCGGCACCCAGCACCAGATGGGGCCGCACCTCCCGCACCCGGGCGATGGCCGCGTCGGCGTCCGCGGCGCGGCCGGTGACCAGCAGCCAGGTGGCCGCAGCGGCGGTGCTGCGGGAGTAGCCCAGCGCGCAGCAGACCAGTACCGGCCCGTGCCGCCGGACCCGCTCGATGGCGCGGGCCGCCTCGCGCAACTGGGCGGGCGCGGGCGTCACCAGGTCAAGCATCGGCAG
>JBBSIT010000759.1:0-2542 GCA_038231995.1 Acetobacterales bacterium
ATCCAGGCCAGCGCGCAGGTCCGCCACCAGCCCCTCTAGGAAGGTGCGGCTGTCCACGACCGCCTCAGCATCCGCGCCCCGCGATAAGCGCCCGTGCACGTGTCCCAGCATGTGCACCCGGCCCGCCGCCGCGTGCAGCGCGTCGGCGGCGCCGGGCTCCGCAGCCGCCTGCATCTGCAACATGCTCACCTGGAGAGCCAGATCGTTGCCAATTCGGTGCGAAAGCTCGGCGTGCAGCAGCTCCCTCCGGCGCGCTTCCGCCTCCGCCAGGTCGCGCGCCTGGGACAGCCGCGAGACGGAGCGTTGTCGCGCGGCGACCAGTGCGACTGCGAGCTTGGCAACGGCAAACCAGAGGAAAGCATCGAGGGCCGCCTGGAAACCAAGAGACCAGTCGTCGCCCACGGCGCGCCAGAGCATCAGCCCGAAGCCGAGCGTCGCGCCGACGAGCCCAGCGGCAAGGCCGAGGAACAGGGCGCTGAGTAGTACGGTGGCGAGCAGGAGCAGCTGCAGGTGAGTGGTCGACACAGCGCCGGGCAGAAGGACTGCTGCGGCGAAGGCAATGAACGGGAGCGCTGCTGCGCCGGCAAAACGGACCGGGGCGGGCAGCATCTGGGGACGCTCGGACCACGAGAGGAGCTTCTTGGACATGCCCCGGCCTCCTTCATGTCCGGACGGGCAGCCTGGATCTCCGGCTGCCGGCATCACAGCGGCATCCAACTATCGAAGCAAGCCTAATCCACCCCCGTATTCCAGGTCCCATCCGCTCACGGGAGCGTATCAGCACGATCCGTTCTAGCCTTTGTTCCCCCGGTTACTCACCTTGACTGAACGCAAGGACGCGTCCAGCCAGGGTGAAATCGTTTTACTTCCAGCTCGACAGGTAGAAGCGCGGCAGCTCGTCCTGATATGCCTTGAAGTTGAGGTTGCGCGAGATCGCGTAGGTCGTCACGAAGGTGTAGAGCGGCATGAAGTCGGCCTGCTCGGTAATGCGCCGGAGCGCGGCGCTGTAGGCCCGGCGCCGCTGGTCCGGATCGGTCACGCTGCCGCCCTCCAGCACCAGGCGCTTCACCTCCGGGTCGCGCGTGTAGTCCTGCCCGAGGCCGGTGAAGAAGAACGGCAGGAACGCCGAGGCGTCGTTGATCGAGTAGCTGCCCCAGCTCCCGAGATCGAGCGGGTTCTTGCCCTCGATGCTGCGCTGGATCACCGCGCCGACCTGGAGCTGGGTGAGCCGGGCCTTGATGCCGACCGCGGCGAGGTCGTTCTGGATGGCGCCCTGCCATTGCGGCAGCAGGTAGCCGACCATCTCGGTCTCGAAGCCCTGGGGGTAGCCCGCCTCGGCGAGCAGCGCGCGCGCCTTGGCCGGGTCGTAATCGTACTTGACCGCCACGGCCTGATCGCGGCCGAACTGGGTGGGGAAGCACGGCGCATCGAGCACGCGCCCGCCGGGCATGAACTGGCGCGACATGGTCTGGCGATCGACCGCGTGCATGATCGCCTGGCGCACCTTGGGGTTGGTCAGCGGGTTCTCCGCTCCCGTGCGCCCGGCGGCGTCCATGTTCATGTAGCCGACGCGCATGCTCTCCTGCTGCAGGGTCTGCACGGTGGGCAGGCGGTTCAGGTTCTCGATCTGGTCGGGGCTGTACTGCCAGATCCAGTCGGCCTGGCCGCCGATGATCGCGGTCAGCTCCCCCGTCGCGTCCGCGACCTCCTTGATCACGACGCGGCGGATCGCCGGCTTGCCCTTCGGCCCGTCGAAATAGGCGTCGTTCCGCTCCAGGTCGATCTGCGTTACGCCGTCCACGCGGGTGATGCGGTAGGGGCCAGTGCCGACGGGCGCCTTGGAATACTCGGCGCCGACCCGCTCGCGGTAGGCCTTGGGGTAGATCGGCAGCACCATGGCGAAGTATTCGAGTGCCGCCGGGAACACGCGCTTGAGCTTCACGCGCACGCGCAGCTCGTCGATGCGCTCCGCGCCTTCGATGAAGCTGAAGTTGCTCGGCACCGCCACCTGCTTGTCGGCGAGGATGGTGTTGATGGTGTAGACCACGTCATCGGCGGTGAAGGCGCTGCCGTCGTGGAACTTGACGCCGGGCCGCAGCTCGAACTCGAGCGTGGTCGGGTCGGCGTAGCGCCAGGAGAGCGCGAGCTGCGGCTTGAGCTGCAGCGTCTCGGGATCGCGGTAGATCAGCGTGTCCCAGGCCTGGTGCGCGACGACGAGGCCGGTGCGCAGGGAGTTGTAGTACGGGTCAACGTTGGGGATGGCGTCGCGCCAGGCGACGCGCAGGGTGTCCTGCGATTTCTGCGCCAGCGCGCCGCCCAGGGGCAACGCTCCCAGCCCCGCCGCGAGGACGATCCCACCCAGCCACTGACGCGCGCGCATTGCATGTTCCCCGTTCCGGTGCGGGAAGATTTAGGCGCGGGTGGGGGTGGGGGCAAGCGGCGTTGGGGTGAACCCGTCAAGCTTCGGTTCACCTAAACCGCGTCCAGTTTGAAACCCGTGGTCCCGCCCGCCCTCAACCAAAGAGAATCGCTCTGCCAGAAG
>JBBSIT010000760.1:0-2539 GCA_038231995.1 Acetobacterales bacterium
CTGCTTCCGGCGGCCTCACCGCCGGCCCAATACTAACCCGCGTCCAGTTTGAAACCCGTGGTCCCGCCCGCCCTCAACCAAAGAGAATCGCTCTGCCAGAAGGCCCCGGGATCAAAGAGCGGCGCTACGAGTTTCAAACTGGACGCGGTTTAACTAGCCTCAGGCCTTGACATCAAAAGCCCCATACAAGTTCTGGCCTCTATGTGCTGATGCGGTTCCTCGGCTGGACCGACACCTACCGGGCGCTGATCCTGCCGGAGGTGGCCAGCGGCCTGTCCATCTTCCTGTTCCGCCAGTTTTTCGCCGGCATCCCGCGCGACCTGTATGACGCCGGGCGGATCGACGGCGCCACGTGGTGGCAGGTGTACTGGCGGCTGGCGATGCCCCTGTCCGGCCCGGTGCTCGCTACCGCCGCGCTGCTGCAGTTCGTGCAGCAATGGGACGCGTTCTTCTGGCCGATCGTCGCGACCGGGTCGCCCGACCTCGTCATGGTCCAGGTCGCCATTGCCCGCAACGCCAACCTGGAGACGGCGAACTGGGGCGGCCTGTTCGCGTCCGCCACTGTTTCGGTGCTGGTCGCCGCTATCCCGTTCCTGGCCGTCCAGCGTTTCTACGTGCGCACGCTGGCGCATTCCGGCTTCAAGTGACGCGCGTCCGCCGCAGTTATAGACCCGTGCGCCGGCCAATCTGCCGTGCCCGGCCTCAAGGCTTCGCGGCTGCCGGCGTGGCGTGCTGGGCCACAGTCTGCTCGTCCATGCGGGGCTGGTAGGCGATGCCGTCGCGGGCTGCCGTCACTACGACTTGGACATAGAGCGGGATGACCGCACCGAGCTCCACGGCCTGCATCATCGCTGCGTGCAGCGCGGCCTCGCGCCCGTCGTCCAGCCGGCGCACCGCGGCGTCGATCACCGCGTCCAGCACCGGGTCGGAGAAGCCGCCGCGGTTCGAGGAGCCGAGCCCGGCCTTGGGATCGAAGCTGTGCACGGCCAGCGAGAGGACGTGTGTCGGGTCGCGGGACGTGGAGTTGGACTGCCCGGCGAACAGCAACGGAAACTCGTTCACGCCGGGGCGCGCGCGGGGGAACAGAATGCTGGCGGGCTGCGTCTCAACTTTCATGCTCAGGCCGGCGCGCTGCAGCATCTGGCCGATGACTTGGCAGACCTTCTCGTCCGCCACGTAGCGGTTGTTGGTGCAGGCGACCGTCATGCCGAAGCCGCCGGGGTAGCCGGCCTCGGCCAGCAGCCGGCGCGCGGCGGCCGGGTCGTAGGGCAGGACGGGCAGCGCTGCGTCATAGCCGCCGAAACCTGGCGGGACGAGCTGGGTGGCGGGGATGGCCTCGCCGTCGAAGGCGCGGGCCGTCAGGGTCTTGCGGTCGATCGCCAGCGAGAGGGCGCGGCGCACGCGGACGTCGCGCAGCGGGTTGGCCGGGAGCGGCGTGCCGGCCGCGTCGGTGACGAGCGGCAGCCGGTCCAGGCGGGTGTTCGGCTGCAGGAACATCACGCGGTCGCTGCGCTGCTTGAACACCTTGACGCCGGCAGTGCGCTCCAGGCGTGCCACGTCGGTCGGCGGCACGTCGTCGATCAGGTCGAGGTCGCCGGCGAGCAGGGCGGCCAACCGCGTGGCGTCGTTGCCGATCACGCGCTTGCTGACCCGCACCCAGGCGGGCTTCTCGCCCCAGTAGGTCTCGTTGCGGGCGAGCTGGAGGTCGCCGCCGCGCGTGTAGGACAGGACTTTGTAGGGTCCGGTGCCGATCGCGGCGCGGCCGGACTGAAAATCGGCGGTGGTCGCGTCGGCTGCCAGCTTGGCGGAGACGATGAAGATGTTGGTGAGCTGGCCTGGCAGCACGGCGTTCGGCCGGTCGGTGACGACGCGGACCGTGAGCGGGTCCACGATGTCGGTGCGCACGATGCTTCGCATGTTGCTGGCGTAGCCCGAGGGGGTCTGCAGGGTCATGACCATGCGGAAGCTGAACGCCACGTCGTCCGCGGTGAACGGGGTGCCGTCCGAGAAGGTGACGCCCGGGCGGAGCTTGAACTCCCAGGTGTGGTCGTCGATGGGCGTCCACGAGACCGCCAGGCCGGGAACCCAGCGGGACTCGGCGTCACGGCCGACGAAGGAGTCGTAGATCTCCCGCGCCGCCGCCATGTCCGGCCCGAGGAAGGTATAGTGCGGGTCGATGACGAAGGGCGACTGCGTGCCGATACGCAAGTCCTGCGCACGGGCTGTGGGCGCCGTCAGGGCGAGGGCCGCCAGCGCGGCGAGCAAGAGCCTGCGAACCATGCTTCGTCCTCCGCCGCTAGGCTATGCAGCGCGGGGCTGGCCCGTCAACGAGCGGTGGTGTTAAACCACGTCTAGCTTGAGACCCGTAGTTTCTCCTCCTCGGGATCGAGGTGGTCCTTGACCCAGAGGCGATCGGCGACGGCGCAAGCATCCCGGTTGACATCCCGGTTGACCTGCGCCTCGAACGCGGCGACGCGCCGGGTCAGGTCCTCGGCCGTAGCGTGGCAGTGGTGGTAGGTGACGTCCTCGCGCAGCCAGC
>JBBSIT010000761.1:0-2515 GCA_038231995.1 Acetobacterales bacterium
CAGGCGGGGGGCTGGGCGCCGAGTCGCGCTGATGCGGCGGAACCTCGACGGGCACGTCCACCTCGCCTGCTTCGGTGACGACGGTGAGCGTGACGGGGCGGAAGGGTGGGCAGGGCAGGTAGGCGGCGAACCCGGTCTGGGCGACGTGGGCGTGTTCGGGGTAATGGGCGAGCAGGTCGGGCCGGTTATGGAAGTGGTCGATCTCGGTCCGCGCGTCGCCACACACGATCACCAGACGATGAACACGGTGCTCGTGCGCGTGCGCCCAGCCCTTGAGGTAGACGCCGTGCTGGTCGCACCACAAAACGTCGATCATGTGCGCGACGGGGAACGCTGGTGCAGGCTCAGGGGGCGGAAGCATCTCCAGGTCGGCGACCCTGCGGCGCAGGGCATCGCGTTCCTCGGCCAGGCTACGCATCGCGGGAAGCCCGTCGGCCCATCGTTGCAGGAAAGGAAGTTGCACCACTTTAGGGTCCGAGCCGGCTGAAGACCATGCGATCGCGGTTCTCTTGCATCAGCTGCGTGAAACCGGGAATGGAGACCAGGCCGAGGCCACGCGGCACGCCGGTATCGGGATCGGGCTCCACCTTGCTGTAGGCTGCGCCGGTCAGCCGCTCCCACTTGCCCGCGGGCTTCTTGACCTCGACGTGCACGACGGTGGCCTTCAGCACGAGCCGCACGATCGCCTCGTCTGGCCGACTGGGCTTGGTCAGGCTGGGGCAGCCTGCGAGCATGCGCCAGCCGCTCGCCAGCGCCCAGTTCGTGAGTTCGTCCTTGTCCATTCGGCGGCGGCTCCCCCATTCTCGGGCGCAGTATGACTGCGGACGCGCCCGCGGTCACTCGCATGGCAGTTTCGCCGCGGCACCGATGCGGCTACACAACACGCCGTGCGACAGGATTTCATAATCGGCACCACGCGTCACCTGGCAAAGGCCGCTTGATGGACCAGGGCTCGCGTCCACTGGCCGAGACGTTGCCGTACAGGCGTACTTGGTCACTTCGCACCTGGCTGGCACTTGCCACCTGCGTGGCCGTGCTGCCGTTGTTGGCGGTGCTGGTGGGCGGGAGTCTCGGGCGGTATCACGCTGACCATGCGCGGGCCGGGCAGCACACGCTGGAGTTCGCGCGGGGCATGGCTGGCACGGTCGGGCGCGAGTTGCGGAGTCTTACGGCTGGGCTGCAGGTGCTGGCGCAATCCCGGGCCTTGCGGGACGGCGAGGCCGACGCGAGGCGGGCGCGGGTGGACGATTACCTGGGCACGGTGGCGCCGGGCAGCGCCGTGGCCGTGACCGACCATTCGGGCCGGCAGGTGCTGAACACGGTGCAGCCAGCAGGCGAGAAGCTGCCGGTGCGGCGCGGCAACCCGGAGCATGTCGCCCGCGTGTTCGAGACCGGACAGGCTGCGGTCTCGGACGTTTATGCTGCGGCCCTTGATGGCCGTCCCCTGATCAGCATCGACGTGCCGGTGCTGCGCGGCGGCGAGGTGGCCTATGTGCTGGGCCTAGCCCCGACATTGAGCCTGTTCGCAGATATCATCGCTGAGCAGCGCCTGCCGGAGGGTTACGTGGCGTCCATCGTGGACCGTGCAGGCGTACATATTGCGCGCGAGCCGAGCGGCGACCGTTTCATGGGCCAGCCCGTCAACGCTCGGCTGCGCGCCGCCCTGGCTGCGGCGCCGGAGGGGGTGATCGAGGCGACGTCCCTGGAGGGGGTTCCGCTGTTGGTGGCGTTCAGTCGAACCGAGCCATCGGGCTGGACCGTCGCGATCGGGGTTCCGCTCGCAGTGCTGAACGCGCCGGTGGACCGGGCGCTTTGGTCCGCGCTCGGCGCCGTGCTGGCGGCGCTTGCGGCCGGGCTGCTGCTTGCTCGCGCAGTGAGCAGGAAGGTGCTGTGGCCGATGCGGGCGCTGACTCGGCTTGCCGCCGGGGACACGGGGACGTCAGGCGTCCGGCTTGGGCTTCGCGAAGCTGACGCGGTGGCATCTGCGCTTCGGCTGGCGGCGCTCGACCGGGAAGCGGCCAGCGCTGAGCGCGAACGGCTCGTGGCGCAGCTCGCGCAGGAACGCGCGCGACTTGCCGCCGTGGTGGACGCGGCGCCGGTGGGGCTCGTGTTCGCGGAGGGGCCGAGCGGCCGGATCGTTGGCGGCAACCGACAGACGGAGGCGATCATGCGCCATCCCGTCTGGTCCTCCCCGGATGTGCAATCCTATCGTCGGTGGGCTTCGTCCCATCCTGACGGACGTGATGTGCGGCCGGAGGAGTATCCGCTGGGGCGCGCCCTGCTTGGCGAGGAGCGGCCGGAGCTGGAGGTGCTGTATCACCGCGGTGACGGCACGAGGGCCTGGGTACGGCTGATCGCAGCGCCCACCCGGGACGCCGCCGGCGCCATCACAGGAGGTGTGGTGGCTATCCTCGATATCGATCGGGAACGTCGCGCGGCGGAGGCGTTGGCGGCGAGTCAGGCGCAGCTTCGGGGCATCCTGGATAGCATGGACGAAGCGCTGGTGACGGTGGAC
>JBBSIT010000762.1:0-2514 GCA_038231995.1 Acetobacterales bacterium
AAACACCGCGGAGAGCACCTGCAGCACCAGCTCCCATTTGAGCAGGCCCGGCTTGCCGCTGATCAGGGCATCCACCTGGGTGTAGGCCTGCTTGCCCACCCAGGCCGCGAGCGGCCCGGCCACGAGCACGCCCACCCAGGCCGGATACACCGTCGCATTGAAGACCAGCGTGCGGGACAGCGTGAGCGCGCCGAACGCGAACAGCGCCCAGAGCACGCCGGCCCGCAGCCGCTGCGCCGTCAGACGCGCCATCCACTCGCTGTCGAGGTCGCCGAGGTCCCGGTTCTCGTCCGGGCCGAGGCGCGGCGGCGCGATGCGCAGGCCCGCATGCACCGCCGACATGGCGGCATAGGACAGCAGCAGCCAGCCCGGCCCCGCCACGGCCATCAGCTCCGGCGACACGTCGAGGCTGAGCCGCCGCGCGATCTCCAGCCCCGCCCATATCGTCGCGGCGCCCGCGAGGCTCGCCCCGCACCAGGCCGGCAGGTTGGGCCAGTAGGACGCCGCCGGCTGGTCCGGCCCCGGCCGCGGCGCCATGAGCGCGGCCAGCACGTAGCCCAGGATGCAGGTCGCCATGAACAGGGCGGGCAGCGCCAGCCGCGTCGCGAGTCCGCCATCGTGCATCCAGATCCAGAACGGCGCGATGCCCGGCGGCACGAGGAACGCCCAGGCCAGCGAAGGCGCGAGCAGCGTGAGCAACGCCCCGCGTTCGGAGAGGTAGTCGATCTCCCCGTTGTCCCTCGGCCGCCGGCTGGGGATCGAGTGCGTGCCGCCGGCGGCCGCCAGCAGCAGCCCGGCGGTCGCCGCCGCGAGCAGCACGCCGCCCAGGACGTGCCCCCCGGGAAGCCTGGCATCCTGCAACAGGTAGAACACCGTCCGCATGAACACGGCGGCCAGCGCGCCGAGCAGGAACATCGGCGCATAGACCAGCCAGTTGAGCAGCACGTTGCGCAGATAGATCGCCACCCCCGTCCAAGTATCCAGCGAGAGCGCGCCGACCTTGGGGGTGATCCAGTTGGTGTAGCGCCGCAGCCGCCGCAGCTCCGGCGCCGCCGCCTCCGGTCCGCCCAGCCGCCGCTCGGCCCCGCTCACGCCGACGCGCCCGATCAGCGTCTGCAGCCACGCGCCGATGTAGCCGCCGCCGGAAACGGTGGAGAGGTAATGGAATCGCGAGAGCTGCCCGGCCTGCGCCAGCGCCTGCAGCACGCCCAGGCAATAGGCCGCGCTGCGTATGCCGCCACCAGACACGCAGAGCGCTTCGAGGCGGGACGCGTCCTCGCCAGGCCCGAGCACGGCGGCCTGTTCCTGCGCGAACGCGTCCTCCCAAGTGATCGGCGCCGCGTGGTCGCAATCCGGCATGTTGCCACCCCGATTAGTAATTGCACCGTAACAACATGCACTGCCCCTCTGTCAAGCTTCCCAGCGCGGGTGTCTGGGCAGCAGCTTCGTTGTGCCCCTGCAACGCCGCTGCTAGCGTTTGCTCGTGCCCCCGGCGCCGGCAGCGTTCGGCTGCATTCCGGCGTCCCAGATGGGAGACTGTCACATGGCAAACGCCGATATTGCCTTCGTCGGGTCCGTGCCGGGACTCTACACGCGATACATGGGACCGACGTTCTTCGAGCCCTATGGAGTATCTTGCCGGGCGCATCGCTGGACTGGCCAGCGGCGACATCCTTGAAACGGCGTGCGGCACCGGCATCGTTACGCGCGCGCTCCGCCGTGTCCTGCCCGAGACGGCCGCGATCACCGCGACTGACCTCAACCAGCCGATGCTGGATCATGCCGCATCCCTGCCCGGCGGGAAGCGCGTATGCTGGCGGCAGGCGGACGCGCAGGCGTTGCCGTTCCCGGACGCGGCGTTCGACGCCGCCGTCTGCGCGTTCGGCGTCATGTTCTTCCCCGACAAGGGGCGCGCCTATCGCGAGGCGCTGCGGGTGCTGCGTCCCGGCGGGCGCTTCATGTTCACTGTCTGGAACACCCTGGAGACCGTCGAGCTGCAGTTCATCGCCCACACCGCCGTCGCGGCGCTGTATCCGCACGATCCGCCCGGGTTCTTCCGCCGCATACCCTGCGGCTACCACGACACCCGGCCGGGCTCGACCGCGCCATGGAGGCGGCGACCGAGGCGACCGCCGCCCGTTTCGGCGCCGGGCCGATCCAGGCGCGCATGCAGGCTCATGTCGTGATGGTGCGACGGCAGGCCTTGTAGCAAGGTCGGTCGAGACGGTACGGCAGCCTGAAGGCTATCGGGCGCCCGGTGCATAAATCAAGATTTTTGCACTCCGCCTTTTGGATTTGATGTAGCGGTGTCGTCGGGATCTCTGATCACCTCTCCACGCCCAGTCTTGCGCAGGCGAGCAGCAATTTTGTATGCCCTACCGGGGATTGCCGGACTCGCTGTATTGAGTTTACTAAACCGGGTCGCGAGCACCTTTAAAGTAATTGCTCACCCCCTGTGACGTAAGGGTTGCGGTCGGGCTGCGAATATGAGTCAACGTGTGGATGACGCCGCCG
>JBBSIT010000763.1:0-2498 GCA_038231995.1 Acetobacterales bacterium
ACAGCAGATGCGCTGGTCGCGACGCGGGGCCGATCTGCTGCTGCAGGTTCGTTGCGCTGTCTATAATGGCACGCTCGGTTCCGGCTTCGGACAAAAGTTCCAGCCAGCCAACGATCCATACTCACCGATGGCGATCGCCGCCTGACCCCCAATCTTGCGACGGTCCCCGTGGGCACACCAAGCCCACCCGACATCACTCGCACGCATCGCGCCCTGAAGGCTGTCGTCAGCCTCAATCCGGCCGTGAAGGCCCGATAGATCGGATAACCGCCCCATGCCGTCGAGGAGAGCCATGCCAGCAGGACACACAACTCGCCGGTATCTGCTGGCGGTTGCGTCGTCTGCGGCGCTCACCGCCTCTCGCTCGGCAGCGGCGCTATCGCACGTCCAGGTCCATCACCCCCTTGTACCGGGTCCATTCGTGCCCGCGCGGCCCCGCTTATTCCGGAGCTTCTTCCTCGGCGGCTTCGAGTGCTCCTCGCACCGCCGGGTTGATGGCCGCCGGATCGACCTCATCGCCGGCACGCGGCACGACGTGATGGTGTTGAATGACTACCAGCAACTCGCCGAGCACGGCATTCGTACGACGCGGGACGGCGTCCGTTGGAACCTAGTGGAGACCGCGCCTGGCTGGTATGACTGGTCGTCCGTCCTGCCCATGCTTCGTGCGGCGGATGCGACCGACATGCAGGTGGCTTGGGACCTGTTCCACTATGGCTGGCCAGACGGGCTCGACATCTTCTCGGCCGCTTTCGTGGATCGATTCGCCCGCTACGCCGCCGCGTTCGGCCGCCTCCACCTGCAGGAGACCGGTCGCTCGCCCATCGTATGCCCGATCAACGAGATGTCGTTCCTTGCCTGGGCCGGGGGCGACATGGCGCAGATGAACCCCGGCACCCGCGGACGCGGGCGCGAGCTCAAGACGCAACTCGTGCGAGCCGCGATCGCGGGCATTCACGCGCTGCGGCAAGCAGCGCCGGATACGCGCACCCTCGCTATCGAGCCGGTGATCCACGTCGTGCCGCGTCGCGAGGAGGAGGCAGCGCTCGCCGAAGCCTATTACAATCGCGCGCAGTTCCAGGCCTGGGACATGCTGTCAGGACGGCTGGCACCTGATCTCGGCGGCGAGTCGGACATGCTCGACGTGCTCGGGATCAACTATTACTGGAACAACCAGTGGGCGTGTGAGGGACAGTGGTTGTCCCAGGACCGGTGGCTCTGCGAGGGCGAGCCACTATCTCCGTTCGATCCGGGCCATCGCCCTCTCCAGGAGCTGCTCGCCCTTGTGCATACGCGCTATGATCGTCCTGTCTTTGTGGCCGAGACGAGCATCGAGGGGGACAAACGTGCCGCTTGGCTGGACCACGTGGGCCGCCAGGTCGCCGCAGCGTTGCGCGCTGGCGTTCCGGTGCAGGGCATCTGTCTGTATCCCGTGTTGAGCCATCCGGGATGGGACGATGACCGCTACTGCCCCAACGGCCTGCTCGAGATGGGAGCACATCAGAACGGCGACCGTCGGCCGGTGCATGCCCCGCTGGCGGCCGAGTTGCGTCGGCAGCAGCGCCTCGTTCAGGCCCTCTTCGAAGGCAGTCCCGAAGCTGCGGCGGATGGGCCACCCCGCAGCTCGACACCGCCCTGAGACAAGGATGAGCGCTTCCGGGGACATCGGCCGTTTTCGGCTGGGGTAGCGGAACGCCGGGCATAGGTCATGGTTGTACGCGCATGACCCACGCTGACTTGGAAGCTGGCGCCCCAGTCACACGGTCGCATCCAGGCGCCGAGCGGGCCCTGGACGTGCTGAGCTTTGTGCTCTCGGACGTGCGCTACGGTCTTGGCGCCTATCTGGCGGTCTATCTCCTGACGGAGCACGGCTGGGACGCCGCGAGCATCGGCGTGGCGCTTTCTTTCGGCGGCCTGGTTGGGCTGGTGTCGCAGACGCCGCTCGGTGCCATGGTGGACGCGCTGCGGGCCAAGCGCGCGTTGCTCGCGGGTGCCGTCGTGGTGGTGACCGCGACCTGCCTCCTCATCCCGCTCGCGCCGCGGTTCTGGCCGGTGGCAGCAGCAGGGGTGGTCGGGGTGCTGGCGGGCACCACGATCGGTCCCTCCCTCGCGGCGATCTCGCTCGGCATCGTCGGGCCGGCCCGTTTCGCGCGCCGCGCGGGCCGCAACGAGGCGCTGTTCCACCTGGGCAACGGCGCGATCAACGTGGTGATCCTGGTGACCGCGCCGTTCTTCGGCATGGCCGTCGTGTTCTGGATGATGGGCGTGACGGCGGCCGCCAGCGTGGCGGCCGCCTGGGCCGTGCCCGAGCGCGCCATCAACCACGAGATTGCCCGCGGCCTCCTGCCCGATGACGCCGGGCACGGCTTGCGGCCCTCGCCCTGGAGCACGCTGCTGGCGAGCCGGCCCTTGCTGGTGTTCGCTGGATGCGGCGCGCTCTTCCATATGGCCAACGGTGCCATGCTGGGGCTGGTCGCGCAGAAGCTCGCCCTGGAGCA
>JBBSIT010000764.1:0-2494 GCA_038231995.1 Acetobacterales bacterium
CGAGAACAGCTATGCCAAGGCGATCCGGGTCACCGATCAGGACATGGCTACGCTCAATGTCGAAACCGATCCCTGGCACCCCGAATGGAACTACACCATCAAGCCAAGGACGAAGCAGTAATTGCTGAGAGAGTCCTTAGTCGAGGAGGTCGGCCAGGGGCCGATGGATCGGCTGCTGGCCGACAGCCTCATGGCGGCGCTCGCCATGCGCGCGGCCCAGAGATTCGCGCCGCCTGCGGTTGAGCGCCAGCCGGACCTGTCACGCTCCCGTTCGCGCCGCGTCATCGAGTATATCGAAGCCCACCTCGACCAGGACCTAACGTTGGCCGAGCTGGCGGGCGTTGCCTGCCTCAGCCCGTGCCATTTCAGCCGCAGCTTCAAGCACGACACCGGCGTGGGACCGCAACGCTACACGGTGCAGCGCCGGGTCGAGCGCGCGAAGGCGCTGCTGCGCCGGGGGGACAATGGGTTGGCCGGCATCGCGGCCGCGGTGGGCTTCGCGGACCAGAGCCATTTCACCGCCGCCTTCCGGCGGGAAACCGGCATGACCCCCGGGCGGTTCCGCGCCAGCGCCGCTTGAACCGCAAGATCGCGATATGGAAGCGCAAGCCAGTTCAAGGCCGGATGCGGCGGAGGCAATAGCTTCAGGCCTGCTTGCAACCCGGTGCATGGGCATGAGCGATCCAGAGACGGCAACCACCCAGGTCCAACGACTGCGCAGCGATGCGGCGGCTCGGCTCAACGACGCGGCGCAATGCAGCGACCCGGCGCAGCGCGACGGCTTGGTGAGCGAGGCGCTGGCCCTGCTGGCCCAGGCGCGAGTCCTGCGAAACCAAGCGGAATGCGATCTTCAAATGCCCGGCGACCGCGAGTCGGAAGCAGCTCCAACATCAACGAGATTGCAATGACGCGCCTTCGGATCGCCGCTCTGCTGGCGCTGCTCGCCGCCATGCCGGCGCGGGCGGCCGACCCGTCCTGGACCGGGCAGTGGAACACGAGCTGGCGCGGCGGCGGCGCGCGGATGGAGCTGCTGCAGCAGGGCGACCGGGTCACCGGCGCCTACCCGGCCTATGGCGGCCGGATCGAGCGCGAGGTGCATGGCCGCGAGCTGTGGGGCCGCTGGATCGAGGGGCCGCGCTCGGCCGGCATCGTCTTCGTGCTGGCCACGGACGGGCAGAGCTTCATGGGCCGTTACGACAATGGCGAGTGGTGGACCGGCGGACGCGTGCAGCCCGGCGCGCGCGAGGTCGCGGTCGATCAGTCCGGCGCGCGGCAGGCGCTGCGGACTTTTGTGCTGGCAGGCAACGCGGCGCGGGCGGGCGCGCCGGACGAGTGGGCGAAAGCTGCCGCCGTGATGGATTTCGGCGCTGCGGGGGCGGGGATGGCGCCGGGCCAGAAGCTCGCGGCCGCGGGCGCCCTGTTCGAACTGATGGACCAGACGACATTCCAGCTCTGGCCCATCCCCGGCAAGCGCGCCGAGGGCGACAGACTGGACCTGGAGCTGAAGCAGGCCGGCACCGGAGCCGTGCTGCCGCTGACGCTGACGCATGGCGCGGACGGCCTCTGGCGCATCGTGATGCCGGAGGGAGACATCGGACCGCTGCGCACAGCGCTGCTGGCGCGCAGCAACGGCCGGTTGCCTCCGCCGGACGAGTATAAGCTGCGCCGGACCGCCCGCGACGCGATACGCAGCTTCGCCGCCGGGCTGAGCGACTGGCACGGCCCAGGGCGCGACCTGGCGTTGAGCACGTTGGACCTGTCGGGTTCCACCGACGCGACGCGCGCCTACGAGGGCGAACTGGCCGCGGCCTACCTGAGCGAAGTGCTGGACCGCATGGGCCAGGTCGTGCCGCAGGAGATCCCGGACGATCCGGAGAGCCGCGTTCCCTATGTCGTGTTCAGCCATCCTGCCGGGCGGGTCGTCCTGGCCCCCGGGGGGGGGCCGGCGAGCAGGCGGGCTGGCGGTTCACCGCCGAGACGGTGCGCGACGCGCGGGAGCTCTATACGGCGATCGAGGACATGCCGGAAGTGGAGGCGGGCACGTTGCCGGACATCCAGTCCAGCTACTTCCGCATCCGCCGCTGGGTGCGCGACCACGCGCCGTCGCTGTTCACCCGCGTCGGCCCGCTCGAGGCGTGGCAGGCCATCGGCGTTCTCGGCCTGCTGGCCGTCAGCTTCGTGATCGCCTTCGCTGCGGGCTGGCTCCTGCTATGGCTCCTGCGCCGCGCGGTGGGCGGCCATCAGGTTACTGCGGAGCGGGAGTTTCGCTGGCCGCTGCGCATCGTCCTCGCCTTCCTGGTCTATCAGCTCGCGGTGCCCGCGCTCGGCTTGCCGGAGGAGGCGCGGCGAATCTCCACCGGCGCCACCGGCGTGCTGCTGGCGCTCGCGGTCATGTGGGGCGGCTGGAAGCTGATCGACACGTTCGGGACCAGCGCCATGCGCCACGCCCAGGCCCGCGCCGGCACCATGGACGAGATCGTGGTGTCCCTGCTGC
>JBBSIT010000765.1:0-2483 GCA_038231995.1 Acetobacterales bacterium
ACCCGGCGAAGGGCGGCAGGGCGGCGAGTGAGGCGGCTCCCATCAGCACCGCGAGCGTGGTCGCCGGCATACGGTGGATCAGGCCGCCGAGTTGGGACAGATGCCGCGTCCCCGCGCTGTCCTGCACCGCCCCCGCGGCCAGGAGCAGCAGCGTGCCGAACACGCTGTGCGCCAGCGCGTGCAGCAGCGCGCCGCTGAGCGCCAGCGCCGCGAGCGCGGGCAGGTCCGCCCCGCGCGCCGCCAGCGCCACGCCGAGGCCGATCGCGATCAGCCCCATATGCCCGACCGTGCCGGCCGCCAGGGCGGAGACGAGGTCCGCCTCCGTATTGGCCCGCAACGCGCCGAGCACGGCCGAGGCGGCGCCGACGATGAGCAGCGGCACGCCCCACCACGTCGGCGCCGCCGGGCCGCACAGGTCGAACAGGACCCGCACCAGCACGTAGAGCGCGACCTTGGTCATCCCGCCCTGGATCAGCGCCGCCATGGGCGCGGGCAGCGCGGGGTGGGCCGGCAGCAGCCACAGATGCAGTGGCGCGAGCTCGGCCGCCCACCCCGCGCCCAGCAGGACGAGCGCCAGCACCGCCGCACCGGACCAGCCCTCGGGCGGGACGCTGCGCAAAGCGGCGAACCCGAGGTCCAGGGCGCCGGCAGGCGCGAGCAGCGCCAAGGCCGGGACCAGGCACGCGGCGCCGAACGCCGCCAGGCCGAGGGGCGATGCTGCCGCCGATTGTCCCGGGACCAGGCCCCACGCGGCGAGCGCCATGCCGGAGAACCCGAGCACCAGCGTGAAGCCGTCGCCGGCCAGCACGGTCAACACCATGCAGCCCATGAGGGCCGGCAGCAGCGGCGTCGCTCGCTCCTCGCCGGCTGGTGCGCAAGCGGCCACCGCGGCGGCCGAGACCAGCACGGGAGATAGGAGGAAACCCGATAGCGCATCGAACGTTAAATACATGGATATGCCGGGTTGACCGACCGGCAAGGCGAGTGTGGCGGTGGAGCCTGTCAGCAGGCCGAACAGCGCGGCGCTGAGGCCAAGGCCGCTTAGGATGAGAGCGGTCGCGTGCGCGACCCGGCGGGGCAGGACGAGCGACAGCGGCCCCAGAAGGAACAGCCCGGCCGCCGCCAGCGAGAGGACGACGAGCGCGGTCAGGATCGGGCTGGGGTCGGACGGGTCACGTGGGCAGGTTAGAACGATCTCAGCCCGGCTGGCGACACTCTCGTCGGCGGCGCGAGGTGATCCAGGGCAGGTGTAGCCAGGCAATACGCCACGCCCTTCTGAGATCCACGGCTGCCAAGGCCGGCTACGTGCGGATTTCAGGTCGGCCGTGACGATTTTACAGCTTTGTCACGTTATCTGATCTTTTCGCCTGACACGATAAGTTCATAAGGGCAAACTACCCTCGAAGGTGTGGTGCTATGAACCCAGCAATGGCTGTGTCGAGCCCGCTGCAGCACGGAACAGGCAAGGCGGCTGCTGTGCCTGGGTCCGAGGAGCGCGCCCCGCTTGGCCGCTCCCTGTTGCTGATCCCCTTGCTGGCCGCGGCCGCCTGGATAGTGACGATCGGGCCAGTCTGGCTGGCGTGGCAACTCTTGAAGTAGCCGCGCCGCGCGGCTGCGCGTAGGCGGTCAATCCTCGCGCGCAGCGCCTTGCCGGGCCGCCCAGGCCTTGTCCAATGACGATCACGCGCTCTCGCGGCTCCGGGAGCCAAAAAAGGCCATGACGGGAACGATCATGAGCAAGGTCCAGTGCGCGGCTCTCACGAGATCGCCAAGCGCCATCCCGGCCGCAACAACGAAGACTGCGCCCGTGAGCAGAGGTGAGAGAACCATGTCCTGCCGGAAGCTGCGCCCTAGGTCCGGCCTCGCGAGAAACGGCTCCCGCAAGCCATACGCGGACAGTCCGGCCGAGAGCATGTCAACGAGCGTCATCACGGCAGCATACAGAACGAAAGCGACGCGACCGCCATGCTCGCTGAGCACGCTGCTTGCGAAGGGCACCAGACAGAGCGCCAGGAGATAGAGCAGGTTGATCCACAGCAGCCGGCCATCGACCTTCTCGATGTAGCTGAACTTGCGGTGGTGCCCGAGCCAGCTCATGCCGACGATGATGAACGTGAAAGCGAAGATGAACAGTTTCGGTCCCATGGCCGACAGCGCTTGCAGCAACGCCGCATCACCGCCATCCCTAGTGAGCGGCGGCAGCCGCAGATCGATGACCAGCAACGTGATGACAACGCCGAACACGCCATCGCTGAATGCCAGCAGCCGCTCGGATCTGAATAGCTCACGCGATCCCGGTGCAGTCATGGAGCGGCAATGCTGACCGAGGTGAAATCACCTCAGCATCGTGTCGAGCCAATTGAAGATGCGAAGCTCTCTTAATGGTGCCGTCGCGGATGTGGTGGAAGTAGGTTGGTAGCGTAGTCTCTGGCTTGTTCAACGAGCCATTACCGGCGTTCGAGCGCCGGTGGAGACCACGCCAT
>JBBSIT010000766.1:0-2481 GCA_038231995.1 Acetobacterales bacterium
CAATCAGTTCCGCCAGGGTCGGGGTCTTGTCCACCCCAGTCTTGACTCATGGCCGGGCCAGACACGCCAGCACAATCAACGCGCTCCAGAAAAAAACTGCTACCTGTGGCCCTTGGGACTCACCGCAGGCTATCCGGGAGATGGTTGGCAGTTACGAGCCGGTAATCAAAAGCGGCAACTGAGACCGCGGACATGATGGGCTTGCCTCTCGGTCGGCCGTGACGGCTGAGCACAGGTCTGCTTCAAGCCGCCCTTGGATGCATCACGCCCTCCCACTCACCATGGCGCTCCACGGCGCGTCCCACCCGCAGCACGCGGGTTTCGTCGAATGCCCGGCCCACCACTTGGACCGACAGCGGCAGCCCGGCCGCGCTCAAGCGGGCTGGCACGCTCAACGCGGGGTGCCCTGTGACGTTGAACGGAATGGTCTGCACCATGGCGGCAAAACGGTCGGGTCCGGCATAGCGTCGAACCGAGGCGCGGCCGTCAGCGCGCAAGCGGTCAGCAGCACGTCATGCCGATCGAGCGCGACATCGACCGCATCCGTCAGCTCGCGCCGTAGCCGAAAGGCCTGGACCAGGTCCGGCGTGGTGATCGTCGCGCCCAGCACCATGCGCTGCATGGTGAAGCGCCCGTAGTCCAGCAGCCGCGCGCGCAGGTCCGCCTCGTGGATCGCGAACGCTTCACTGGTCAGGATCACCCGGCCACACGCGTTGAACAGGACGTAGTCCGGCAGCGTCACCTCCTCCATGATCGCGCCCGCGGCACGCAACCGCTCCACCATCCCGTCGATGACTGCCACCACCTCGCGCGAGACGCCGGGCGCATCGGCGAAGAAATGCCGCGGCACGCCCACGCGCAGCCCGGCGATACCCGCGTGCAGTCCCGCGAGGTAGTCGGGCACGGATACGTCCGCACTCGCCGGGTCGAGGGGGTCATGGCCGGCGATGACTTGCAGACAGACCGCCGCGTCCTCGACGCTGCGGGCGAGGGGACCGCAGTGGTCGAGAGTATATGACAAGGGAAACACCCCGCGCCGGCTGACCCGGCCGTAAGTGGGCTTCAAGCCGACGACGCCGCAATGAGCGGCCGGGCCGCGGATGGAGCCGCCCGTATCGGAGCCGAGCGCGACCCGCGTCATTCCCGCCGCCACCGCAGCACCCGAGCCGGAGGAGGAGCCGCCGGTGATGTGCTCCGTGTGCCACGGGTTGCGGGCCGGCGGGAACGGCAGGTCGAAGAACGGGCCGCCGATGGCGAACTCATGGGTGGCGAGCTTGCCGAGCAGCACCCCGCCCGCGGCTGCCAGCCGAGCCGCGACGACGCTGTCCTCGGCCGGCACAATCTCCTCGCGCAGCTTGGAGTGACAGGTCGTCCGGATGCCGGCCGTGTCGTAGATGTCGTTCGGCGCATAGGGGATGCTGTGCATCGGCCCGCGATCCGTACCCGCAGCCAGCTCCGCGTCCGCCCGGCGTGCGTCGGCCAGGGCGCGCGGCTCCGTCACGGTGACGAACGCGTGCAACTCGCCGTCCATGACGGCAACGCGCTCCAGCGCAGAGCGGGCCAGCGTCTCGGCCGTCACGCGTCCAGTGCGAAGGCGCTGGCCCATCTCAGTCACGGAGAGGTCTGCGAGGGGCAGGGTGGTCATGGTGTCCATCACGCCACCTCCGGCCGGCGGGCGCGGAAGACGTTGGAGGGCTCGGCCGCGGCGGTCCGCGGCTGGCGCAGCAGCGCCACCTGGCCCCGAAGTTCGGCGAACCCAGCCAGCAATGCAGCCCGGCGATCCTCCGGCACCGTGATGCCGGCCCGGGCCATCAGAACGTCGAATTCGGCCCCCATCGCGCTGGACGATGTTGCGGGATCAGCCATGGAAAACGCTCCGATAATGGGGGATTCGATGCGCGATAGGATGCCATCAGCGCCATCGGAACAAGCATTCCGCCGGGCGCGGTTCTCCTGCACTTTCCGTGCTGTCGTTACGGTGTCACGCGGTATTTAGGACGCGGGCACGGAAGAGCTGGAAGCCGGCGCGGCCGTACATGGTTCGCTTGATCGTCGTGATGCGGTTGATCTGGCCTTCGGCGGGGTTGGTCGTCCATGGCAGGTCGAGGGCGGCCTGCAAGGCGACGACATCTCGGCGCAGGCCGGCAGCAACGGCGATGCGGGAGAGCGAAACGCCTGCCGCGTGCAGCCGGGTGGCTTCCTCGTAGCGCGCCTGCCTACGGGCGAACCCGGCGCGCCTCCCGCATGGCCCGGGTCCGAGCATTCTTGATCCCTACCTCCTTCATCTGGAACGGCGGCTGGCCGAAGAGGGCGAAATCAGACCACTAGGGCGGCCTCCGTTGGTGCCGTCGCGGATGTGGTGGAAGTAGGTTGGTAGCGTAGTCTCTGGCTTGTTCAACGAGCCATTACCGGCGTTCGAGCGCCGGTGGAGACCACGCCATGGAACAGAGTAGCACAAAGATGGAGGCGGACGGCACGGCG
>JBBSIT010000767.1:0-2477 GCA_038231995.1 Acetobacterales bacterium
TCAAGCGCCAGGCCGAGGAGGAGGGGCTGGACCGCGTGCTCACCGAGGCCGGCTTCGAGTGGCGCGAGGCCGGGTGCAGCATGTGCCTGGGCATGAACCCGGACAAGCTGGCGCCGGGCCAGCGCTGCGCCTCCACATCCAACCGCAACTTCGAGGGCCGGCAGGGACCGGGCGGGCGGACGCACCTGCTGTCGCCGGCCATGGCTGCGGCGGCGGCGGTCACGGGACACCTGACGGACGTGCGGGAGCTGGCGTGATGCAGCCGTTCACGACGCTCACCGGCGTGGCGGCGCCGCTGCCGCTCGCCAACATCGACACCGACAAGATCATCCCCGCGCGCTTCCTGAAAACCATCAAGCGCACCGGGCTGGGGCAGAACCTGTTCGACACGCTGCGCTACGACGGGGACGGGCAGGAGCGGCCGGAATTCGTGCTGAACCAGGTGCCGTATCGCGGCGCCGAGATCCTGATCGCGCATGAGAACTTCGGCTGCGGCTCGTCGCGCGAGCACGCGCCCTGGGCGCTGCTGGATTTCGGCATACGCTGCGTGATCGCGCCCAGCTTCGCCGACATCTTCCATACCAACTGCTTCAAGAACGGTATTCTGCCCGTTGTCCTGCCGCGCGAGGTCTGCGACGCGCTGATGGAGGACGCGCGGCTGGGCGGCAACGCGCGCCTGACCGTGGACCTTGAGCGCCAGGTCGTCGTGCGTCCGAACGGCGAGGAAGTCCCCTTCGCCGTGGACGGCTTCCGCAAGCACCTGCTGCTGAACGGCTTGGACGATATCGGCCAGACCCTGCAGCGCGCCCCGGCGATCGACGCCTACGAGGCGCGCGAGCGCGAACAATCGCCCTGGATGCCGGCCATCGCCGTCGTCTGAGCCGGCTGCGAGAAGGAGCCAGAGTGCCCGCCAACAAGAAGCTGCTCGTGCTGCCCGGCGACGGGATCGGCCCCGAGGTCATGCGCGAGGTGCGCCGGGTCATCGACTGGATGGACCGGCGCCGGCGCGTGACGTTCGACCTGACCGAGGGCGTGGTCGGCGGTGCGGCGATCGACCAGTTCGGCACTCCCATCACGCCGGAGACGGTGGCGAAGGCGCGGGGGGCGGATGCGGTGCTGTTCGGCTCGGTCGGCGGGCCGAAATGGGACAAGCTCGGCTTCGACATGCGGCCCGAGATCTCCATCCTAACCCTTCGGCGCGAGCTTGGCCTGTTCGCCAACCTGCGCCCGGCGACCGTGCTGGAGCCGCTGGTGGACGCCAGCACGCTCAAGCCGGATGTGATTCGCGGGCTCGACATCATGATCGTGCGGGAGAGCACGGGCGGCATCTACTTCGGCGAGCCGCGCGGCATCGAGACCCTGCCGGACGGCAGCCAGCGCGGGGTCAACACCGAGGTGTACTCCACGCACGAGATCGAGCGCGTGGCCCGGGTCGGCTTCGAGCTGGCGCGCAAGCGGGCCGGCCGGGTGTGCAGCGTCGAGAAGGCCAACGTGATGGAGAGCGGCCTGTTATGGCGGCAGGTCGTCACGGCGCTGCACGCGCGCGAGTTCGGCGACGTGGAGCTGTCCCACATGTATGCCGACAACTGCGCCATGCAGCTCGTGCGCAACCCGCGCCAGTTCGACGTGATCGTCACCACCAACCTGTTCGGCGACCTGCTGTCGGACCTGGCGTCGATGCTGTCGGGCTCGCTCGGGATGCTGCCCTCGGCGACGCTGGGCGCCCCCGACGCGTCCGGGCGGCGGCATGCGCTCTATGAGCCGATCCATGGCAGCGCGCCCGACATCGCGGGCAAGGGCATTGCCAACCCGCTCGCGCAGATCCTCAGCTTCGCCATGCTGCTGCGCTACAGCTTCGACCTGGAGGAGGACGCGGCCTTGATCGAGCGCGCCTGCACCGGCGTGCTCGCCAGCGGCCTGCGCACCGCGGATGTGATGGCGCCCGGGACCGCGCGGGTCGGCACGTCCGTGATGGGCGAGAGCGTCGTGCGCGAGCTGGACAAGCTGGCGGCCTGAGCCTCTTGTGGCTCCGGCAAGGGTGGGCTAAACCGCGCCCTCGGTTGCGCCCGTAGCTCAATTGGATAGAGCACCAGACTACGAATCTGGGGGTTGGAGGTTCGAGTCCTTCCGGGCGCGCCAGCTTAAGGCACTGAAAGTTAGACGAATTTCTGGCTTGCGGCTTGATACTTACATTTGAACTCACTTTGCTGACCGGACATTGACCGGACGTAAGGGGCGCAATGCGGAGCACTGGCACGCGTCCTCTGCAAGCACGCGACATCGTGGATGCGTGCTGAGGTCTGGTCATTGTGGAACCGACCACGTTAATTACCGCCGGATTCGATCACTTTCGGACATTCAAGCCAGGCGAATGAATGGCAGGTGATGGCCGAAAGCTGCCCTTCCTACACGTTCGGAGAGACGACTTTCCGGCCCCGCTCGCGCGATGGGATCGCGCCAATAGCTGACTTTTGCGA
>JBBSIT010000768.1:0-2469 GCA_038231995.1 Acetobacterales bacterium
AACGCCGCCTTCAGGGCTGCGACCAGCGTTTGGGCCTGGCTGGGACCGAACCCGTTCTGCATCACCGCTGCTGCCGCTTGTATGGCGGGGCCGCCCGGACCAGCCAGGGCGGTCGCGTCGCCGAGCACCTCGTTGAATGCGGCGGGACTGAGGTCGCCATCTCCCGCCACAGGGTTTGCCAGGGCGAGCGCCCCGGATTGCGGCGCCGTGGCGGGACTGTCAAAGTCGGTTCGGAACTCCTTGGACGGCCATTGCACTCCCGCCACTGCGAAGCCGCCCGGCGGGCGCCTCCCCTGCGAAGCCAAACTCGTCATCACCCCCGTCCAGAGCGGCTCGTAAAGCGCCATGGCGTCAGCCTTATCCGTTTTCCAACCGTGCGAGATGACAACCAGGTCGGTGACGGACGGTGTTAACAGGGCGGCAAGCCCCGCTTGTGCATTAGGGTCGGTTAGGATGCCTCGTTCATCGAAGGCGAGCCATGCATAGGGCGTTCCGGAGATGTCCATCGGCTTGCTCCTGGGTCAGACGGATTGCAGTGCACGCATGATGTCGAGCAGCCCGGCGCCCTGGAACTCGGGCTGGCGGCGCAGCGTAGTGGCCGACGCCAGAAAGATCTCTTTCACCTCCTCGGGCCGGCCCTTGTACTCGGAGCGCACCGAAAGGAAGCCGGCGATCGCGCCCGAGACGTGGGGGGAGGCCATGCTGGTGCCGCTATCTTCCTTGAAAAAGGCGGTGACGGTGTTGGCGGTCGCTGAGGGCTGCACGGGCGCCTCGCACGAGACGATGCGTTCGCCCGGCGCCACCAGGTCGGGCTTCAGCCGGCCGTCGGCGGTCGGCCCCTTGGCGGAGAAGTAGGACACGCCGTAAAGGTGCGGCTGGTCGCGATGGGTGGACCCGACCGTGATTGCCAGACGGGCGTTGCCGGGGTCGGCTATGGTGCTGCCGAGGGCGGCCGGCTCCGTACGGCCCTGCTGCGTCGTGACGCGGCCATAGCCGGCATTGCCCGCCGCCGCCACGACGACTACGCCGCATCGCACCAGGCGGTCCACTTCGACGCACAGCGGACTCTGCCCGGCGGCGAACCAAACCGGGTCGAAGGCGTATCCCAGGCTCAGGTTGAGCCCGTGCACCTTGATGGCGCGGCCATAGCCGTTGATCTGCTGCAGGTGGCCGATCGCCGCGATCAGGTCGCTTGCCGCGCCGGGCGAGTTTGCCGGAAGCACCTTCAGGCTCAGCAGCTTGCAGCGGGGCGCCAGGCCCGAAACCTCGTTGGGAACGGCGTCGGCTGCGGCAGTGGCCTCGGCCTCGCCCGTTCGGACATCTCGGTGCACGACGATTGAGGTCACCCTATTTGGGTCTTCGGGAAGACCGACCTTGGTCCGGCCCGCGATGATGCCGGCGACGTGCGTGCCGTGCCCGGCCTCGTCCGTCAGCGCCTGCCGCTCCGAGGTGTCAGCGTCCACGAAGGGCATGGTGAAATCGTAGTGCCGCACCGTGGGCGGCAGCCCCGTGAGGTTCGCGTTCAGGGCGAAATGCGGATGGCGCCCATCGATCCCTGTGTCTGCGATGGCCCAGACGATCCCTTCGCCGTCCGTGCTGAACGCGATCCGCGAGGCATCGCATTTGATGGTTCGTGCGGACTGGTAGATGAATGGGTGGAGCTCGTGGTCGCGCCAGATCTTGTGGATCGGATGCGGTGGCTGCCTGCCGCAATCCTCTACGAGCTTGTGGATGGTGCCGATCAGCAGTTTGCCGAACAGGTAGGCTTCGGTGAACAACGACTTGCGCACGTCGATCGTGTCGAGTGACGAGAAGCGTGGGCTGCTCCAACGCTGCTTGATGAGGTCGGGCAACGGGATCGGCGTATCGACGGGAAGCAGCTTCGTGGCCTCGCCAGTGCGGCCGATGTGATAGTTCTCGACCAGCAGTTGGCGGGCGGCCGCGACCCCGCCCGGAAAGGCCGCGCTCACCTCGATGATGACCGGGAAGCACCGCTGCACCAGATTGGCCCGCGTGCTTTCCGCATTGATCTGTTCTGCCAGGTCGCCGCCCACCCACGTCTTCGCGAGGGTCTTCTTGAGCGCGCTGCGAGCCCCCTTCTCCCGGTCATGACCTCCATTCCCATCAGGCAATTCGGACGACATGGATCACCTACCAAGCGAAGAGGACGCAGCACCGGCACTAGCAGCAACGACCGGTTTTGTTAACAAGCCGTGACGTGTTTCGGCCTGAATGTAAAGAGGCTGGGCATCGGCTGGGTTTCAGCGGTCCTGGGATGCAACCGGAGGACGGGTGTGAACAAGCGCTGGACTGTGACCCAGCTGGGTTCGGGGACCGTCGCACGATTGGGGGTGCGGCGGCCAGTTGGGTATTTTCGCGTTCGTTCTCTGACCGAGGGTGGATGCGTGGCTTGGATGTTGAGGTTGGTGAAGATCGGGGTTGAGGGCGAGGGGCCGTGCACGGACATCA
>JBBSIT010000769.1:0-2446 GCA_038231995.1 Acetobacterales bacterium
CAAGGCCAAGATCGACCTGGATTTCGTCAGGGCGCAGGAGAGCCGGCCGCCGGGCGCGCTCGTGCTCGTCACCGGCATCAGCCCCACCGCGGCGGGCGAGGGCAAGACCACCACGACGGTCGGGCTCGGCGACGCGCTGAACCGGATCGGCACGCGCACGATGATCTGCCTGCGCGAGCCCTCGCTCGGTCCCTGCTTCGGCATGAAGGGCGGTGCTACGGGCGGAGGGCGGTCGCAGGTCGCGCCGATGGACGAGATCAACCTGCATTTCACCGGCGATTTCCACGCCATCACCTCGGCCAACAACCTGCTGGCGGCGCTGCTGGACAACCACCTGTATTGGGGCAACGCGCTCGGGATCGATCCTCGGCGGATCACCTGGCGCCGCGCGCTGGACATGAACGACCGCGCGCTGCGAGGCATCGTCTGCGGCCTCGGCGGACCGGCCAACGGCAGCCCGCGCGAGGACGGGTTCGACATCACGGTCGCCAGCGAGGTGATGGCCGTGTTCTGCCTCGCGCGCGACCTGGACGACCTGCAGGACCGACTCGGGCGCATCCAGGTGGCCGCCCGGCGCGACGGCCCGGCCGTGACGGCGCGGGACCTGCAAGCCAACGGCGCCATGGCAGCGCTCCTGCGCGACGCCTTCGCGCCCAACCTGGTGCAGACCCTGGAGGGCTCGCCCGCCCTGGTGCATGGCGGCCCCTTCGCCAACATCGCGCATGGCTGCAACTCCGTCGTCGCGACGCGGCTCGGCCTGCAGCTCGCGGACGTGGTGGTGACGGAAGCCGGGTTCGGCGCCGATCTCGGCGGCGAGAAGTTCCTCGACATCAAGTGCCGCAGCGCCGGGCTGGCGCCGGCCGCCTGCGTCGTCGTCGCCACCCTGCGCGCGCTCAAGATGCACGGCGGCGTCGCTAAGGCGGAGCTGGGCCGGGAGGACGTGGGCGCCGTCCGGCGCGGCATGGCGAACCTTGCCCGGCACGTGGAGAACATGGGCAAGTTCGGCCTGCCCGTCGTGGTCGCCCTCAACCAGTTCACCACCGACACGGCGGCGGAGTTCGACGCCGTGCGCGACGGGATGGCGGCGCTCGGCGTCGAGACCGTGCTGTGCACGAACTGGGCCGATGGTGGGGTCGGCACGGAGTCGCTGGCCCGCGCCGTGCTCTCCCGCATCGCGAATGGGAAGGCCGCGTTCGCGCCGTTCTACCCGGACGCGATGCCGCTCGCGGACAAGATACGCACCATCGCGCGCGAGGTGTATCGCGCCGCCGACATCGCGCTGCCCGCGGCGGTCGCGAAACGGCTCGCGGCGTTCGAGGCGGCCGGGTTCGCGCACGTGCCGGTCTGCATCGCCAAGACGCAGTACAGCTTCAGCGCCGACCCGGCGCTGATGGGAGCGCCCGAGGGTCACGTCCTGCCCGTGCGCGAGGTGCGGCTCTCCGCAGGTGCGGGCTTCGTCGTCGCCGTGTGCGGGGACATCATGACGATGCCGGGCCTGCCCCGGGTGCCGGCCGCGAACGGGATACGACTCGACGCGGCCGGCGCTATCGAAGGATTGTTCTAGCGCCTTCGACCAGGCCGTGTTCGGTCCCACCGGTGAAAATAGCTTCGAATACAATGCGCTAAGCCAGGTTCCGGAGGCCAGGAGGCGACCCACGCCGACGCAATGCTGCCGCGCTTCAGGGGAATCTTCCTTGCCATGCCCCCCCCTAAGCCCTATGTCCCCCCCTCTCTTGGCCCAAGGGGGCGGTCCCGCCCAACAGGCTGTCTACTGGTTTGGGGGTACGTGATGAACGCACTTGCTCAACTGGGGATGGTCTCGGAGACTCCGAGCGAGAACCAGACGACGATTGCTGCCTTTCCCTGCATCGAGGGCGAGGATCGAAAGGACTACTTTGTCGAGAAGGACGGCGAGCGTTTCGCCGGTGTGCACCTTCTCGTTGACCTCTGGGGCGCAACGAATCTCGCTGATCCCGAACACATCGACGCGGCGCTGCGGGAAGCCGCGCTGAACGCCGGCGCTACGATCCTGCACAGCCACTTCCACCATTTCTCGCCGAATGGCGGGGTATCGGGCGTGGTCGTGCTGGCGGAGAGCCATATCTCGATCCACACCTGGCCCGAGCGGGACTTCGCCGCCGTGGATATCTTCATGTGCGGCGCATGCGACCCGCACGACGCTATCCCGGTGCTCCGGGAGGCGTTCGCTCCCACGCGGATCGACCTGGACGAGCAGCGGCGCGGCCGCATTCTCTAGGCGAATCCAGGACAACCAGGGCCGGCTGCGGAAACGTAGCCGGCCTTTCCTTTGGGTGGATGCGATGGCCGACGAGTGGCTCGACGAGGCGCTGTATGCCGACTGGGGACAGCGGTTCCGCGTCCGGCGTGAGCTGGCGCGCATCAGGAGCGCGTTCCAGGACATCGTGCTGTTCGAGAGCGTCAGCCA
>JBBSIT010000770.1:0-2446 GCA_038231995.1 Acetobacterales bacterium
ATCGACAACCCGTCGTGCGTCGAGGTCCCCCGCCCCACCTCGTCGAGGATCACCAGCGAGCATGCGGTTGCCTGGTTCAGAATGGCCGAGGTTTCCAGCATCTCGACCATGAAGGTGGATCGCCCGGCCGCGAGGTCGTCGGACGCGCCGATGCGGCTGAACATCTTGTCCACGATCCCCAGCCGGGCACGGGTTGCTGGCACGAAAGACCCGACCTGGGCCATGAGCGCGATGATCGCCACCTGGCGCAGGAACGTGGACTTGCCCGCCATGTTCGGGCCGGTCAGCAGCCACAGCCGGTTCGTCTCGCCCATATGGCAATCGTTGGGCACGAAGGTGCGCCCTTCCGCCTCCAGCAGCGCCTCTGCCACGGGGTGACGGCCGCCCCCGATGATCAGGCCGGTGTCGTCAGCCAGCTCCGGCTCCGACCAGCTCCCCTCGGCCGCCGCCTGCGCGAGACCGCACACGAGGTCCAGCGCCGCCGCCGCGTGCGCGATCCGGGTCAGCGCCTCGCGCGAAGCCTGGACGGCCGAGCGCAACTCGCCGAAGACGGCCTGCTCGGCGAAGGCTGCCTGCTCGGTAGCCTCATCCAGCATTAGGGCGAGTCGGTCCAGCTCCGCAGTCGTGAAGCGCGTGGTGGACGCAAGCCCCTGCCGCAGCGTGAAGCCTGGGCCGAGGGCCTTCGCGCTCGTGGCCGGCACCTCGACATGGTGGCCCACGAGCGAGTTCACCCGGATCTTGAGTGACTTGACGCCCGTCTCCTCGACGTAGCGCGCTTGGAGATCGTCAATGGCGGCTTTCGCGGCGGCGGCCTCGGCCCGGCTCCCGTCCAGGCGCTTGGCATAGCCGTCGGCGATGAACCCCGGCTCCTTGGCGGACAGTGGTGAATCCAGGACCAAGGCACGCCGCAGGATCTGCGCCAGACTGCCGCAGTCCCCGTCCGACGCGATGGCCAGCTCCCGCCCGGCGGTCACCAGCCCCTGCGGCAACTCGGGCGCTGCACCCAGCCGCGCCGCGACGACAGCTGTCCTCTCAAGGCCGCCGCGCACCGCCGCCAGGTCGCGCGGGCCGCCCTTGCCCAGGGACAAGCGTCCGCAGGCGCGCATCATGTCTGGCATACCCGACAGATCCTCGCGGCAATCGGCGCGCACCTGGGGGTGGGCCACAAGGAAGCGCACCATCGCCAGCCGGCGGCGGATGGTGTCGGGGTTGGTGAGCGGGGCGCAGAGCTGCCGAACGAGGAGACGGGCACCCGGGGCGGTGACGGTCCGGTCCAGCACGGACAGCAGAGACCCGTCCCGGCCGGAGGCGGAGGTAAGCACCTCCAGTCCCCGCAGCGTCGGGCCGTCGATCTCCATGGTGTCCCCGATCGAGGCCCGCCGCGGCGGCAACAGTCCTTCGGGCCGCTGCCCGACGACGGCGTTGACGTAGTCCAGCAGAGCCGCGATCGCGCCCAGCTCAGGCGGCGAGAAGCCCTGCATCGCGTCGCGTCGGTCCCGGCCATAAGCTTGCGCCAGCACGCGATCGGCCTCTGCCGAGGTCATCTCAGGACGGGACAGATCCGAGGACCTCGCGCCGGAGCTACGGACGGCCACGGCGAGAGCGTCCGATCCCTCGGGCCAGCGGGCGACCAGGATCTCCGATGGTGCGATCCGCGCCAGGGCCGCGCCGCAGCCGTCGAGGGATGCACTGCAGGTTCCCGCCTCGCCGGTGGACAGGTCGATCCAAGCAAAGCCGACCGCCTCGCCTTCGGTGAGGGCCACCGTCAGGTTGTTGGGCCGGCCATCGGCGAGGACGTCGGCGTCCACGGACGTGCCCGGCGTCAGCAACCGCAGCGGTCGTTCGCCGGAGGGATCGGCAGGCTGCTCGGACAAGGCGACCTTGTGCCCGGCCGTCAAGAGTCGGGCAACAGCCGAACCGGCCGCCGCCGCCGGTATGCCGCACATGGGGATGTCCGGTGCATCCTTCTGGCGCCGCCGGGTCAGCTGGATGCCCAGCGCGCGAGACACGACGGCCGCGTCGTCCAAGAGTACCTCGTAGAACTCGCCCACTCGATACAGCACGAGGTGCCCAGGTGCTGCCGCGTGGGCGGCGGCATGGGTCAGCATCATCGGGCTGGCGGTGGGTGAAACCAGGTTGTCCATCTCGATCGCGACCTAAGTTTTCTCCGGAGACGCCCGGTGGGGCGCCGGGCGATGGCAGAAGCGGGAGGAAATAGATTTGGCTGCCGACGGTGCTAATCCAGTGCCTCTCCGCCCTGATCCGGCCGGAGAACCATCGCACACGACCCTTGGCTGACCCTCCCCGCCGAAGGACGAACCCGCTATCGCGGGAGTGGTGCTCGCGGCAGCTGACCGTTTCCGGCATCGAGTGACGCGCATGGATTGAGCGGGCATCGGCCCGTTCCGACGATCAGAGTTCCCCAATCCAGTGGAGCTCGTCATGA
>JBBSIT010000771.1:0-2432 GCA_038231995.1 Acetobacterales bacterium
CCGGGCGATCACGCCGAGGCTGATGTGGTCGCTGATACGAACGCCGGCTGGAAGGCCGGCAGGAACACCCGCCATCGCTGTCGATCCCAGAAAATTCGACCAGTGATATAGGGCGTTTAGGAACCTAAATGAACGGTATTGGGGCTAGTCCGGGCCATTCCGGGACGTCCGCAGCTTCCAGGCCTGCACCAGCAGCGTCAGCGCGATCCAGCCGGCCAGCACCGCGAGCGGCACCGTGACGAAGCGCGGCAAGGCGATCGCCAGGACCGCGAGCGCCAGCAGCACTCCGCCGCCCGCCGCCATCACCTTGGCCTCCGCCGGGCCGAGCGTGCGGTGGTTGGTGATCGCGGCGCTCACGGCGCTGCCCAGGCCCACCGCGCCGGCCGCGAGCCGCCCCGCGCTGCCCCGCTGCGGCCGCCGGTCGGACTTGGGCTCCCCAGAGTCCGGCTCCCCGGAATCCGCCTCCTTGGGCTCCGGCGACGTGGACTGCACGCGCCCGCGGCCCAGCACGATCTCGGTCGCGTTGCCGAGGTCCTGCTTGAACATCCGCTCCATCTCGGCCGCGAAGCCCGCATCCTCGATCGCGACGTCCAGCTCCCAGTTGCCGAGCCAGCTTGCCAGGTTGAGGTTGCTCGACCCGATCCGCGCCCACCGCCCGTCGGCCACGGCCGTCTTGGCGTGCAACATCGGCCCGTCCCACTCGAACACCCGGATGCCCGCCTCCAGCAGCGGCCGGTAGCCCGCGCGGGACAGCGCCTTGGCCACCGGGATGTCGCTGGCGCCCGGCACCAGCAGCCGCACGTCCACCCCGTCCCGCGCGGCGTCGCACAGCGCGAGGACGTAGGCCGTCGTGCCGACGAAATACGCGTCGGTCAGCCACAGCGAGCGCCGCGCGAGGCCGGCGATGATCTGGTCGAGCCGATACAGCCCCATCGTGTTCGGCCGGCTGCCGATGACGCGCAGCGCGACCTGGCCGGGCAGGCCGTCCGCCGCGGGGGCCGCCGCATCGGGCGGCTCCACCGGGCCGCCGCCGGCCTCGGCCCATGTGGCGGCGAAGGCGGCTTCGAGGTCGGCCATCGCCGGGCCGCGCAACTCGATGCCGGTGTCGCGCCAGGGGGCGACGCCTCGCGCCGGGTCGCCCATCCACATATGCGCCACGCACAGCCCCGCGACGTAGCCGACTTGGCCGTCCACGCTGATCGTCTTGCGGTGGTTGCGGCTCAGCCAGCCGAACGGGCTGTCCAGCCGCGGCCGGTTGAAGCAGCGCACCTCGACGCCGGCGGCCCGGAGTTGCCGCCAGAACCGGGCCGGCGCCTTCCTGAAGCAGCCCATCCAGTCGTACAGCACCCGCACGCGCACGCCCTCGCGCGCCTTGGCCATCAGCGCGTCGGCGAAGGCATGCCCGACCGCGTCGGCCTGGATGATGTAGTTCTCGAAGTTCACGTGATGGCGCGCGGAGGCGATCGCCTCCAGCCAGGCCGGGTAGTTCTCCGGGCCGTCCCGCAGCAGCCGGACAGCGTTGCCCTCTACGGGCGCCGCACCCGCGACGCGCGAGAACAACTGGTCGGCCAGCAGGCGCGTCATCGGCTTGCCGCCCTCCTGGCGCGGCTCGCCCAGGCGCTCCGCATAGTGTCGGTCCGCATGGGGCCGGTCCGCATGGGGCGGCTGCGCATGGGGCGGACCCGGCGCGTGCCGCGCGCGCCGCCTCAGGCCTGGCATGGGCATCGTTCGATCACCGCGGAATCCCAATCCTGCAACAATGCTTCATCCTGCATCGACACCATCGGCGCGCTCTGGTCCTATGGCAAACCCAACGGACGGACAGACATACCCATGGCCCTTGCTCCCGTGACCAGCAACACCCACGCGTTCGCCGCCGAGTGGGCGCCGCGCCTGCTCAGCGTGCTGCGCATCGTCGCAGCGCTCCTCTTCCTGGAGCACGGCACGCAGAAGCTGCTGGGCTTTCCCCCGCTGGCCAGCGGGGCCGGGCCGGCCATGATGACCCTGCCGTGGATCGCGGGCTTGATCGAGCTGGTCGGCGGCCTGCTGCTGCTGCTCGACCTGTTCAGCCGGCCGGTGGCGTTCGTCATGTCCGGCGAGATGGCCTTCGCCTACTGGATCGCCCATTTCCCGCGCAACCCGTTCCCCGTGCTGAACGGCGGGGATGCCGCGATCCTCTACTGCTTCGTGTTCCTCTACATCGCCGCCGCCGGCCCCGGCCCCTGGAGCATTGACGCCTCCCGGTCGAGGAATACCTTTTAGCTACCCTTGCCCAAGCTGCCGCAGCAGCATCGCGATCAGGTCGCCCGACCGGAACGGCTTGGTGCACGCGCGCCAGCTTGGCCGATCCGGCGGGATCGCGGCCTGGCCGTAGCCCGAGACGAACAGGAACGGGACGCGGCGCGCCGCCAGCACCTCCGCCACCGGGTAGG